>JAHCKI010000110.1 GCA_026125865.1 Rhodospirillales bacterium | reverse complement strand
GCGGCACGCCATGTACAGGTGGCGGAAATGGTCATCGAGAAGGCGAAACGTTTGGTGGAACACAAACGGGATGTGGTTATCCTGCTCGATTCCATCACGCGATTGGCGCGTGCCTACAACACGGTGGTGCCGTCATCGGGAAAGGTGCTGACTGGTGGTGTCGATGCCAATGCTCTGCAAAGGCCAAAGCGCTTTTTCGGTGCCGCACGAAACATTGAGGAAGGCGGATCCCTGACGATCATTTCGACGGCACTCATCGACACTGGATCCCGCATGGACGAGGTGATCTTCGAGGAATTCAAAGGCACCGGCAACAGTGAAATCATACTTGACCGTAAGCTCGCCGACAAACGAACATGGCCAAGTATAGATATAACGAAATCCGGTACACGTAAGGAAGAACTGCTGGTCGATAAAGCAACGCTATCGAAAATGTGGGTTCTCAGGCGCGTCCTTATGCCCATGGGCGTTACCGACGCCATGGAATTCTTGTTGGATAAGCTAAAGTCCTCCAAGACGAACAGCGATTTCTTCGATGCGATGAACGCCTAACTTGACTAAAGTATTTTCCTTTATTTCAATCGACATTCAGGGCATTAGAAGCGTCGATCCGGTTGTCTTGCGGGCTTCCAGGTCCCTATGGGCTTGCGCGGCGTCCTCGAGTGCGTACCGTTGGCCGATGTCGATTTTGACATAGCCCGCCATGACCACATCGAATAGCGCCTGGGCGCTTGCGCGCAGGTCCTCGACCGTGGCCGTGTAGGTCATCAGCGTCGGCCGCGTCAGAAACAACGAACCCTTGGCCGAAAGCACCAGCGGATCGATCGGACCCGTGGGTCCCGAGGCGTTGCCGAAACTGACCATCATACCTCGCGGCTGAAGGCAATCGAGCGAGCCCTCAAACGTCGCCTTGCCGACGGAATCATAAACAACGGCAACACCGCGACCATTGGTGATCTCGCGAACCCGGTCGGCAAAGTTCTCGCGAGTGTAGACGATCGGATAGTCGCAGCCATTGGCGCGGGCCATGTCGGCCTTTTCGTCGGTGCCGATAGTACCAATGACGGTGGCACCGAGATGTTTCGCCCATTGACACGCGATTTGCCCGACACCACCACTGATCGCGTGAATGAGAACGATGTCACCGGCGCGAACCGGGTAGGTTCGGCGAAGCAGGTATTCGGCGGTCATGCCCTTGAGCATCATCGCCGCCGCCATTTCTTCGCTGATGCCGTCCGGAAGTTTGACGACGCGATTGGCCTGCATGATCCGGGCTTCGGCGTAGGACCCCGGCGGTCCGCTGGCGTAGGCTACTCGATCACCTGGCGCCAGATCAGCCACATCACTGCCGATGTCTTCGACGATACCGGCGCCTTCCATGCCGAGAATGGCCGGTAAACCGGGAAGCGGATACAGTCCGGTGCGGTGGTAGGTGTCGATGAAATTGAGACCGATGGCGGAATGCTTGATGCGGATTTGATCGGGTCCGACCTCGCCCACCGGAACGGTTTCCCAACGCAGAACATCCGGACCACCGGTTTCGTGAATGCGAATGGCGTTCGTCATGATCCAAACCTTTCCTTCCGGGTGAACGTTTCCTTTGGCGAGCCAAAATGTTCGAAACATGAGCCTTCATGTCGCAGCAAGGCTTCCTTGGTCGAAAGACCTCTGCCGCCGGAATAGCCGGTGAGGCGACCATCGGCTCCGACAACACGATGGCAGGGTATGACGACAACGATGGGGTTCCGCTTGCACGCACCGCCGATGGCGCGCGGTGACGTGCCGACCAGGACCGCGACTTCGCCGTAAGTCTTGACCGTGCCGAAGGGGATGTGGGTAAGGCACGCCCACACCGAGCGGTCAAAAGAACTTCCGTGGGTACGGAGCGGCAAATCGAAATCTTCGCGTGTGCCCTCGAAATATGACCGAAGCTGATCCCTTGCCCGACCCAACAACAGCGACGCGGCCCTTGTCGACGAAGAGTCGTGGCGGGTTGTTTGCCAGGATAGTTGAACGATGGCGCCATTGTCTTCGACGATCGTCAATGGACCAAGAAATGTATCGGCGGTCAATTCCAGCATCGGCTTAGGATCCATTCCGGAACAGATTCTTAGTCTACTGCCGGGTCAATTGTTCACTCAAGGCTTCAGGGGTCGAAACCGGAAGGCCGCAACGGGATTCGACGCAAACATAGGCCGTTGCTTCGTCTGCCACCTGTCCCTTCGCGTGAGCGGGATGGGACGGCGGCAGGGCATCATTCGGCGAAAACACCGAAACGATTTTCAGCGGCTCGGCGGCGCGAAAAGCCGCGCGCTTCAGGGCGATCGTCTGATCATTGTCGGCCTCGCCGATGATCACGATCTGAACAGCGCGCTCAAGAAGCTCGAAATTGGTTAGTAGTCCAGGTTGTGACACAAGATATTGTGGTTTGTTGCTGGAAAACAACTTGATTAAGATGTCACAGCGGTCCCGGTATGTCGGATCGCCGGTCAGATGAGATAAGCGCGCGAGCACCTCCAGCATAGTGGTATTGCCCGACGGCGTCGCATGATCCGTCATTGTCTTGGCGCGCACGATGACGTCACGGGTATCGTCCGCCGACAAGAAATAGCCACCGTCAACGGCATCCCAATAGTGCCGATCCGCAATCGCGACCCAACGCTCGGCGCGATCGATGTAATCGCGTCGGCCGGTGGTTTCGAACAGTGCCAACGCGGCCAGTGCCATCGCGGCATAGTCGTCGATCACGGCGGGATGACGCGCAGAACCGGCGCACCAGGAATGGAACAAACGCCCATCATCGTCCAGATGACGCGCGATGAAGGTAAAAGCGCTTTCCGCCTTATGGACCCATTTGGGTTCATCAAAGACAGCTGCCGCGCGTGCCATGGCGGAAATCGTCAGGCCGTTCCAGTCGGCGAGAACCTTATCGTCACGAAGCGGTGGAACGCGGCGCCGTCGAGCTGCAAGCAGGACCTGAAGGTTGCGTTGAAACGCTTTTTCCTCGACATCCGAAAGAAGCTTGGCGGAATGCTCCCGATTAAGAATAGTCGCACCTTCCCAGTTTCCGGTCGGAGTGACGTCGTAGACCGCCTTGAAAGTGGCGGCGTCCTCGGCAAGGAGGGCGTCGATCTCGATCTCGCTCCAAACATAGAACTTGCCTTCCACCCCCTCGCTGTCGGCATCGAAGGCGGCGGCGAAGGCATGATCGGTATCGGAGGCATCTGAAGCTTTTAGATCCGAGACAATCCAGTCGATGGTTTCGCGAATGCGTTGCTCAAACAGCGGATCATGCGTGTCCAACCACACTTCCGTCAGCAGGTCGATGAGCAGGGCGTTGTCGTAGAGCATCTTTTCAAAGTGAGGAATGAGCCAGTGCTCGTCGGTGGCGTAGCGCGCGAAACCGCCACCGACATGGTCATAGATACCGCCCTGGCACATGCGGGTGAGGGTGGTTAACACGGCTTCCCGATATGCGTCATTGCCCGTACGCTTATACGCTCGCCACAAAAAGCGGAAAAAGAGAGGTTGCGGGAATTTCGGTGCACCTTGTGTTCCACCGAGAATGGGATCGATGAGACGAACGGCATCCGCGGCCGTCTCTTCGACGATATCAAAATTCAAACCGGGGCCGGCCAGGGGGATTGATATGCGGCTTAGTCCGTTCCGAATGGCGGTGACATTTTGATGAACCCGCTTCGGGTCTTCACGATAGATCTCGGCGACGGTCCGCAGCACATCGGGAAAACCGGGTCGTCCATAGCGGGGTCGTGGGGGAAAATAGGTTCCACCCCAGAACGGAGAGCCGTCCGCCGCCAAAAACATGGTCAACGGCCAACCGCCCTGCTCGCCAAGGAGCGCGAGAGCCAATTGATAAATGGTATCGATGTCCGGTCGTTCCTCCCGATCGACCTTTACGTTGATGAATAGGTCGTTCATCAAGTCGGCGATATCAATGTTTTCAAAGCTCTCGTGAGCCATGACATGACACCAGTGGCATGCGGCGTATCCCACGGACAGCAAAATCGGTTTGTTGTACCGACGGGCATCGGCGAGAACATCATCGCCCCATGGCCGCCAGTGAACCGGATTGTTCTTGTGTTGAAGGAGGTATGGGCTGGTCTCGGACAACAAACGATTCATCGACATGAAAAAAACTCAAGACAGGGGCGCGGTAAAAACACAGCAATGTTGCAACACGGACGTTGCACCAAGGCAATCGCGTGCTTAATTTGCTGCAGAAATCCTGAACAACAACCTCAATTTGTTTGTGCCTATTACGAAGTCATTGGACTCGTGCATGAAATAGGTTCAAGGGAGGCCGAAAACATGAAGATCAACATCGACGTCGATATGACTCCTGAAGAAGCGAGGACTCTACTGGGGCTGCCGGACGTGCAACCCATGCAACAGGTGATGATGAATGAGATCGAGGACCGCATGAGAAAGGCGCTGACGGCAATGGAGCCCGATGCGATTTTCAAAACATGGCTGCCAGCCGGGCTGCAAAGCCTGGAAACTTGGCAGAACTTCTTGATTGGGCGGGTCGGCGCTGCGATGAGACGCGGTGAAGGTGAAAAAGAAAGAAGCAGTGACAAACCATAGGAAATATCGAAACGCTGACCCACACAGGCACACGGCGACAGCGGGGAAAAAATAAGGCAGCGAAAATCGCAATAGCGACAATACCCGAAAAAATTTGTTACGAATCCGAGATGAATACCGCGACGATCTTCGCGCTGGCTTCAGGCCTGGGACCCGCGGGAGTTAGTGTAATCCGCATATCCGGCCCCAATGCGCCGGCCGCCGCGATCCGACTGACGGGCCGGGCGGAACTGCCCCCGCGACGGTTGGTGCGGTGTCAAATACGGGATGTCGTCGGCGACACCATCGACGACGCCCTAGTCGTGAGGTTCGCCAAGCCGGCGAGCTTTACCGGCGAGGATGTTGTAGAGTTGTACGTACATGGTGGCCGGGCCGTCGTGGACGAAACAATGCGCGCACTGGCGGCTTGTGACGGCCTGAGGCCAGCGGAGCCGGGCGAGTTTACACGTCGGGCATTCGACAACGGAAAGTTGGATTTGACCGCCGTCGAAGGATTGGCCGATCTCGTCAGCGCCGAAACCAAGGCGCAATTGCGGCAAGCCTTGCGCCAGATGCAAGGCGAATTGGCTAGTCTGTACGACGGTTGGCGATCGCGATTGCTCGCGGCGTTGGCCCATATGGAAGCCGTTATCGATTTCTCCGATGAGGATTTGCCGGCCGAAATCGAGGGTCGCGTGAGCGGCGAAATCGATGCCTTGATTCAGGAAATCGATCATCACCTGAATGACGATCGACGCGGCGAAAGGCTTCGCGAAGGAATCCGGGTAGTGATCGTTGGTCCACCAAACGCCGGCAAGAGCACGTTGCTCAATCTACTGGCTCGGCGGGACGCGGCCATCGTTTCGGACACGCCCGGAACCACACGGGATGTAGTTGAGGTCCACATGGATTTGGCGGGATATCCAGTCACCGTCAGTGATACCGCCGGGCTCCGCGAGACGAAGGAGGAGGTGGAGGCGGAAGGCGTTCGTCGGAGCATGAAGGCGGCGAGCAGCGCGGATGTCAGGCTGGTGGTCTTTGACGGCGCGACATGGCCAAATGTGGACCGGGAAACGGCGACCCTGATCAATCAGGACGCGATCGCAATCGTCAACAAGTGCGATTTGCACCAAGTACGGGAGCCGTTGCGGTGGAATGGTCACGGAATTCTCGGCGTTTCGGCGCGCAACGGCGACGGCGTCGACCGGCTCTTGGAGATGCTGCAGGAAAAGATAGCACGGCGCTTTCAAGTCGGCGAAACACCGGTGTTGACGCGAATACGACATCGCCGCGCATTGGAGGAATGCCACGAGGCACTTCAACGAAGTCGAGACGTGGAGGACATCGAACTGATCGCCGAGGATATGCGTCTGGCGATCCGTGCCCTGGGGCGGATCACCGGCAGGGTCGACGTCGAAGACATCCTGGACGTGATCTTTCGCGATTTCTGTATCGGAAAATGAAGCCCACGACGGGTGGGGCAGGGTACTGAACCGTGGTAAAGACGAAACGATGGAAATGACGACGGCAGCAAACACCTCCACGGAAACCTGGGATGTTATCGTGGTCGGTGGCGGACATGCCGGATGCGAGGCCGCGGCAGCCGCAGCGCGCCTTGGGGCGCGAACGCTCCTGGTGACGCACCGCTTGGACACGTTGGGCGAAATGTCGTGCAATCCCGCCATCGGCGGTTTGGCCAAGGGCCAGCTCGTTCGGGAGGTTGACGCGCTCGATGGTCTGATGGCGCGTGCCATTGACCAAGCGGGCATACAGTTCCGTATCCTTAATCGCAGCAAGGGACCGGCAGTTCGCGGGCCGAGGGCGCAGGCCGACCGTAAAAAATACAAACAAGCCATGCGGGCGTTGCTGAACGAGCAAAGCGGACTGACCATAAGGGCAGTGGCGGTTCACGACATCGTGCTGGACAAGGCGGGTGCGGCGAGGGGAGTTGTCCTGGCGTCGGGCGAAACCTTGACCTGCGGCGCCATCGTCTTGACTGCCGGCACATTTCTCCGCGGCGTGATGCACGTGGGCGACAAACAATCGCCGGGAGGCCGGTTCGGAGAAAAGGAAGAGGTTGCACTTGCCGACACCCTGCGGCGGCTGAATTTCCGGGTCGGACGCCTCAAGACCGGGACGCCGCCCAGGCTTGACGGGCGTACGATCCATTGGGATGGACTGCAGGTCCAACCCGGAGACCACCCCCCTACCCCGTTTTCGTTCATGACGGAAACCATCGCCACGCCGCAGGTCGAGTGTCACATCACCGGCACGACGCAACAGACCCATGATTTGATCCGAGCCAATCTGCATCGGGCGCCTCTATACTCGGGACAGATCGAAAGCATCGGGCCGCGCTACTGTCCGTCCATCGAGGACAAGGTGGTCCGTTTTGCCGAAAGACAGCGCCATCAGATTTTTTTGGAACCCGAAGGATTGGATGACCAAACCGTCTATCCAAACGGAATCTCAACATCGTTGCCCGAAGATGTGCAGCTGTCGCTATTGAAGACCATTCCGGGGTTGGAGCACGCCGCGATGCTGCGGCCCGGGTACGCCATCGAATACGATTTCGTCGATCCGCGCGAACTGTCGCCGACGCTGGAAACCCACAAAATTCCGAGATTATTTTTTGCGGGACAGATCAACGGCACCACCGGATACGAGGAGGCCGCCGGACAGGGTTTGGTCGCCGGCGCTAACGCCGCGTTGGTCGCGGGCGGCGGCGGGTCATTCACCATTGACCGTGCGGAGGGATACATCGGGGTGATGGTCGACGACTTGGTTACGCTTGGCGTCACCGAACCCTACCGCATGTTTACCTCGCGGGCGGAGTATCGGTTATTCCTTCGGGCCGACAACGCCGATCAGAGATTGACGTCGAAGGGCGCCGAAATCGGACTCGTCGGTGATGCGCGACTTCAAAGGCACCGGAAAAAGATGGAAGAGCTGAAGCGCGTACACGAGGAATTGCAGGACCTCGTGGCCACGACCAGAATGCTCGAAGG
>JAHCKI010000011.1 GCA_026125865.1 Rhodospirillales bacterium | reverse complement strand
TTCTTTGCGGTACCCAGCGTGAAGGTGTTCTTGACACGCTGCCCGACAAAGTTATGCGGAACATGGTACCGTTTTCATCGGTGTTGACCAGCGAGAGGTCGCCGCCATGGGCTTGAATGATCTCCCGTGAGATCGCGAGGCCCAATCCGGTTCCGCCATCACGCGACGATCCCGCGAATGGACGAAACAGCAGCGGTTGGATCTCCTCGGGAATCCCAGGCCCGTTGTCCGACACATCGATGACGATGGTATCTTCCAGCCGGCGACAATCAATCCGGAGTTGTGTGGCACCAGCCTGACCGGCATTGAGCGCCAAATTGTGGAGCGCTCGAAACATCTGGTCGCGATCGACGTCGATATCGATGTCCAGTCCGCTGCCGCTCACGTGTTCCAGTGTTTTGCCACGCAATTCCGATTCCCGCAGATCGGCTTGAACTTCGGCAACCAGTTCGCCGACGGGAAAGACGGATCGGCGGAGCGTCTGGCGCGCATCCTGGACAAAGCGCAGCGTCTGGCTGCACAACGCGACCGCCCTGTCGATGGCATTGAACAGTCGCGGTGTCACTTGTTTGACCTCGGGGTCATCAATAGCCGCTAGGCGATCCGAAACGAGCACTGCGGTGGCCAATGTGTTGCGCAAATCATGATTGATTTTGGCAACGGCCGTACCGAGCGCCGCCAAATGTGTTTTTTGTTTCAAAGCGGTACGAAGGTCCGTTTGCATCACAGCGAGTTCACGCTGCGCGATACCGATTTCGTCACCGCGGCCGGAGAACGGCAGGGTGACTGTTTCGTCCTCCGGGTCTTGCCTAAATCGCATCATGCAGTCGGTGATTTGTCGGATCGGCCGCACCATGAGCCATTGCAGGCTAAAATAAACGAGGCCAGCCGTTATCAGCGATATAACGATCGACAACGACAGAATGCGACCCGAATAGGCGTACATCTCCTCGCGAAGCGGCGTTTCGTCCAATAGAACCTCGATCGTCGTGTCTTGCTGTCCCGGCGCGGCGGCAACGACTCGCATGATCCTGTTCCGCGTTTGCGCCAGCACCGAAAACGCCTCCCCGATCCAATCGACGAACATTCGCTCTCTCATATCGAAAGTCACGTCGATGGCCGGCGGCATGTCCTTGCTCAGCATCAACATGCGCCGTTCGGGAGTTTTTAGGACGATCGCATAGGCGCCGGCATGGAAAAGCAAATCCATCGTAAGTCCTTTCGCGACTTTCTGCTCCGGATTTGCTTTTGTCGCCAGAACCGCGATGTTCGCTTTCTCGAGCTGTTCCTCAAGGTAAACTTTACGAAATTGCGAGATGGAAGGAACGTAGATAAAGACTTCAGCCAGCATCACGAAGATGACCGTCAGCCCCAACAGGCGCGCCGACAACCCCAAGCGCACGACCGGCCGCGGTGGATAGGCTTCGTTCATCGCGCGGCATTATAGCTCAAAATACTGCGTTTTACCCGATCGGCATGCGATAATTTACTTTAACCGTTTTTGCTTGGCGCGCTTATAGGCGATGGGAACAAGTGACAGCAACGCCAATCCGATGAGCCCGGCCAAAACTCCGGGCGTGACGACGCCCGCCAGCGAAATTTTTTCATTGCTGTCGAATATGCTCCCGAGGCCAGCCCCAAACACGGCGTAAACCGCAGTACCGGGAATGATGCCGATGAATGTTCCAACGACGAAGGTCCGCACCTTGACCCCGAGAAATGCCGGCGCCAAGTTGACGAGCCAAAAAGGAAACAACGGAACCAAACGCAGGACCAACATGTAGCTCAGCTCGTTTTCTCGGAAACCTTCTTCCATCCGGCGAATTCCGGGTCCGGCCCGTTTACGAAGAAAATCACCGATCGAAAATTTGGCGACCAAAAACAACACCGTTGCTCCGACCGTCGCCCCGACAACGACACAGCTCGTTGCCAGAACCGCGCCGAACACGAAACCGCCAACGACCGTCATCACAGTACCGGAGGGAGGAACGAAAACAGTCGCAACGGCGTAAATCATGATAAACGTCAACGGAGCGAGTACAGCGTTCGCATGAACCCAGGCAAGCAGCTCCGCCCGATTGTCCCTTAGCGCTTCGAAACTGAGGTTTTCGTGAAGCCCTGACAAGAAAAACAGCGCACCACCGACAGCAAGGGCAATGAGCGGTGCCCAGCGCCAGATTCCCCGCCCCTGTTTCGGATCGATGGCTCCACCACTACTCGCTTCGGTCAAATTCCTAAGTTCCCGGGTCTGCAATACTTTGGTATCCATAGCCTACGGGGTCACTGATCCCTCTAGCATGTATTTGAGGTGACTCGTTGTCGCCACTCACGTTTTCTCACCTTCACGTTATCGCTCGCGTGAACTCAGGCCTCCGCCTCATCGGTAAAGGTTCTTGACGCTGGTCGACAATTGCGGCGGCCAGGGCTATCGCATTTGAGGATGGGCGAACTGGGTGAGGAGTTGGGCGAGGAAAGCGTTGTCCCATCCGGCACGTTTGCGCTTGCCTTTCATGGATCCTTTTGAGGGTTCGGGGCGGGCGAGGTTGAGGGCAAAACGGCGCAGGAGAGCGAGGTTTTCAGGGCCGTTGTCCTTGCGGTTTCGGGTCTGATCCTCGTTCATGATGACGTCTAGGTCCTTACCGTAGCCATGAAGTTCGGTGTCTGCCGTTGTTGCATTGTTGACGATGGTGTCCTTTTCGACGTTCAGCTGTTCATCTGTGACAAGCCGGTAGCCGTCAGGTCAATCCACTTTTTAATCGACAATTGTCTCCTGAAAGCCGGTTTTGACAAAAACAGGTAAAACAGCTATTATGGTTGCTATGTCTGTTTCCGGAGAAAGACCGATGCATACCATGGCAGCCCTTGAAGCGAAGAACCGTTTCGGTGAATTGCTGGATACGGCTCAGCGTGAACCGGTGACCATCGAAAAACATGGCCGTCCTGTTGCCGTGATGCTTTCGGCCCAGGACTACCGGGAACTGGAAGCTCTGAAGCTGGCGGCTTTGCGTGCCGAAATCCGGAAAGGGCTCGATGACATCGAAGCAGGCCGGACCGTGGATGGCGATGCCGCCTTTCAGGCCGTGAAGGAACGGCTTGAAGAGTGAGCCGGTTCGAGCTTTCGCGGCAAGCGGTCTCCGATCTGAACGCCATTGCCGATTACACGGTGGAGCGCTGGGGCAAAGCACAAGCCCGCGTTTACGTGGAGGCGATGCAGGGCCGCCTGACGGAACTGGCGCATCAACCATCGCTTGGCCGCAAACGGGACGAGCTTTCGGACGGGCTGCTCAGCTTTCCGTTCGAAAGCCATGTCATCTTCTATCAGCGTGCGCCCTTCGGAATCATGGTCGTACGCATTCTGCACAAGCGGCAGGATGCGCCGCTGCATTTCGATTAGACCGGATCATGGCGCTGGAGGAACAGAAGTCCGCGCTAGAGCACGGTGCGATTAGGCCCAGTCAGCCTAATCGCTCGGTCGTGCTCTATGTGATTGTTTTCTAGAGCAAACCCATGCGATCAGGTGACTCGACCTGATCGCATTTTGCTCTAAGCGAAAGGGTCAGGAATTGCGGAAGGCCGCTCAAGAGTTTCGATGAGGCATTTCGAACCGCCTTCGGGTTTCTCGCAACCCCCTGTAAACTCTGGCTTTCCGAACGTCTGGAGGACAAAAGAACGGTCCTGCGCCTGGCTTTTTTGGGGAAACTGGCTTACCACCGAAGCGAAGGGTCTCGAACCGCGGTTTTAGCCTTTCCGTTCAAGGCGTTAGCGGAAATCCAAAGCGGCGGGTGGGAAATGGTGGAGCCGAGGGGAGTCGAACCCCTGACCTTCGCATTGCGAACGCGACGCTCTCCCAACTGAGCTACGGCCCCATCGGTACGAAGCCGACGCCGGTTATGGCGTCGGCGACATCGAACCCGGCCCGGATAATGGGTGGCGCCATGCCCCTCTGTCAAGGGTGGAACCGGTTGCAAGGGGTGCGTACCAAGGGTTGCTCTCATACTTGCGCGTCGAACCCGAGACCGTTAGGGTACCGCCGGTTTCGCTTTGGAGCATGGCGAGCTGGGATTGAACCAGTTCGATCTCGCGGTGGTGCTCCGGGTTTTCACTATTTCGAGCAAACTCGTGCGATCATGGTGGTCGGCCTGTTCGCATTTCGCCCTGGAACGGATCGGCGTCGGCATGGAGAACCTGTTCGTAAACCTCGTTTGGCTCATCGATCAGCTCATTGGCATTTACATCTTCATCCTCATTGTTGGTGTCATTCTGAGCTGGCTCATCGCCTTCAACGTCGTCAACAGACACAACCGGTTCGTTTACCTGATTGGCGACTTCGCCAACCGCGTGACGGAACCGGCGCTGAGACCCATCCGGAATCTGATGCCCAACCTTGGCGGAATCGATGTTTCCCCGGTCATCCTCATTCTTGTGTTGTACTTCGTGCGGAGGCTTCTCTGCGGGTATGCGCCGGGCGCTTGCTACTGAGCCCAGGAACCCGGTGGCGCAGCCTTTCACAGCGACACCCAATGGAGTTCAGGTGCGGCTGCGGGTATCGCCTCGGGCGGCGCGCAACGGCTGTCAGGGCCTCCATCACGACGCCGACGGCAACACGGTTCTCAAGGTTTTGGTGACATCGGCGCCGGAAGCCGGCCGCGCCAACAAGGCGGTCATCGCCATGTTGGCCAAGGAATGGGATCTTCCAAAAAGCGCATTGGAAATCGTGGCCGGAAACACATCAAGGAATAAGACGATGGTGGTGGGCGGGGATCCAACCGCGTTGATGGCGCGGTTGACCCACTGGTCGGAGCAACACCTGTCGGGGAGGAGATAAGAGTGGCGCGGGCGGAAATCATCGACGGCAAGGCCATCGCCAAGGAACTACGGCGTGCCGTGCGCGAGGAAGTATACCAGCTTCACGATCAGCACCATCTGACGCCCGGCTTGGCGGTCGTTCTCGTCGGCGATGATCCGGCGAGCGCCATCTATGTCCGCAACAAGAATGAGCAATGCGAGGAAGCGGGCATCGCGTCCTTCCCCCATCGCCTACCGGCGGACGTGCGCGAGGAAGAACTCCTCACCCTCATTCACGGCCTCAATCGCGATTATCGCGTCAACGGCATCCTCGTCCAATTGCCGTTGCCCGATCATATCAGCACCGAAAAGGTCTTGGAGACCATCGATCCGGTCAAGGATGTGGATGGGTTCCACATTCTCAACGCCGGGCGGCTGGCGGTGGGCGCCGCCGGCGCCATGGTGCCGTGCACACCAGTCGGCTGCCTGATCATGATCAAGCGGCGGACACCGGACCTTGCCGGTTACAAGGCGCTGGTGCTCGGCCGCTCCAACATCGTCGGCAAGCCAATGGCGCAATTGCTCCTGGCCGAGAACTGCACGGTCACCATCGCCCACTCCAAAACCGACGATCTGGCCGGTGAGTGCCGGCAGGCCGACATCCTCGTCGCCGCCGTCGGGCGGCCCCGTTTCGTCAGAGGCACCTGGATCAAACCCGGCGCCATCGTCATCGATGTCGGCATCAACCGGGTTCCGACGGAGGGGGGCAAGAACCGGCTCGTCGGCGACGTGGCGTTCGACGAAGCCCTCGACGTGGCGGGCGCCATCAGCCCGGTGCCCGGCGGCGTCGGGCCGATGACGGTGGCGTGCCTTCTGCGCAGCACGCTCATCGCCTTCTGCCGCCAGCACGGCTTCGACGACCCGAAGGTGTGAGGTAGCGGCCGACTGCACCGCTGCACTACTGCAGCGCCGCCAAAGCATCGAGATCGACGGCCTCGGCGTAGGCGATGAGTTCTTCCTTGCTCACATTTCGGCCCTCGATCTGAACCAGATAGCGCTGGCCGATCACGATCGTGATTTCGCCGCGGTCGCCCGCTTCCGTCTTCACCATCGCCTTATGACCATTGATCTTCTGGAAGCGCGCGCCTCCCTGCGCCGCGATGGCCGGGTTGGTGAACATCATCAGCATGCCCTGAAGTATGGGCGAATCGCCTGTGATGGTGATCGATACCGAGCTGTCGCCCCGTCTATAGTCGCGGGACGCCGTTACGCCGCCGCCGAACAAAGAACCGGCCATGGCGTTGGAACTCGACTCCTCGGCGGTCCATCCATCCAGCGGTTTTGGCAGAAACTCCTGAATTTGCCCCCCCTTGAGCTGGCGAACGAGTTGGGCGGCGTAGTCGAGCTGACCGGCGGCCGCCGAGTAGTCACCCGCTTCATAGGCGTCGATGGCTTCCTGGATCGCGTCCTTGATTTCGTCGGCGCGGACAGGGTGCGTCGCCGTCAGCCATACCATGACCGCCACCAGTATGGCGCGTCGTCCCATCTCGATCATTTAAACCTCCACTCCTCGTTACGCTGCTCATTGGCGAAACCGGGCCAAGCGTTCCCAGCCTATTGGCCAACGGTCGCATGTTGTCCGGTCGCGAGCGTTGTGGTCAAGGTCTCCCGCTATATCAGCGAGCGGGAGGCGAGTTCTTCGCGGAGTTGCGCCGGTGACGTATAGCGAATGGCCGCCATGCCGACGGCCTCGGCGCCCAGCACGTTGAAGGGTGAATCGTCGATGAACAAGCAGTCGGCGGCGGCGAGCCCAAAGCGCTCGAGCAAGTGGAGATAGATGGCGCGATCCGGTTTGACCACCCCGATCTCGCCCGAAACGACAATGCCCTCGAATAGATCGAACACATCAAAGCGACGGCGGACCAGCGGAAACTTCTCCGTTGAAAAGTTGGTCAGCGCGAACAGCGGCACACCCCGATCGTGAAGAGCACGGGCGATCTCCACGGTTTCGTCGATGACATCCGGCACCATTTCCTGCCAATGGCTATCGAACGCCTCGATCAGAGAGGCATGCTCGGGAAAGCGTGCTGACAACTGCGCGACTCCGTCGGCGAAGGGCCGCCCGGCATCCTGCATCAGGTTCCATGTCATGGAACAAACATGGGTGAGGAAGCGCTCCATGGCGGCGTCATCGCCATTGAACAACCGGCGGTAGAGATGGCGCGGATCCCATTGGATCAGCACGCCGCCGACGTCGAAGATCACGGCCGTCATCGTATCATCGAACAGTCGTGGTCACGTCGACGGTTCAGCAATGTTCAGGCCGGCCTTGTGCAGTCCGTCAACGAACTGCTCGATCGTTTCCTCGGAAAAGTGGAGACGGCGGAACATGTTGACGGCGGTATCAGGGTAGTCAGGCTGTAATTTAAGTATTCTTGCGACCGATACCCGGGCGTTGTCCATATCACCCAGTTGACCATAGGTCATTGCCTGAAAAACATGAGAGTAATAAAAATCCGGCATCATCATTTTTTTCATTTCCAGCAGCGCTTTCTCATAGTTTTTATTTTTGTAACTACTTAGCCACAAAGAAAACCCAAACCATTTAGGGTGAACGGGACTGAGCATGATGGCCTTGTTCACTAAGGCGAGGCCTCGCTCCCACCTATCCAATATCGTCAGCTTCAAGCCGATCGAAGCCAGAATGCCGGCATTGTTGGGGTTGAGGCTGAGGGCCATCTCGGCAAACCACTCGAAAAGATCCATTTCGCCTCGAAAAAAATGAGCGACGCTTAAAGCGTGAAAAGCAGGGGCGCTTTGCGGATCGAGTTCAACGGCACGGCGCGCCGCATCGAACGACTTTTGTTCGACTTCAGATTCATTTTCTTTCACGTTGAAACCAAAACGGTATTCGTCCAGGTATTCCCCCGCGAGACTGGACCAAGCCTCGCTGTAGTAAGGATCGTTGACAATCGCCGCCTCAAGGCATTGGCGAGCCCGGAGGTGAACCTCGGGAGAATTGATGTCGTTGGCATAGTACGAATACAGGACACAGCGATAGGCGTCGAAGCTGTTGGTGTCCTGCCTTTTTATGACATTCACGATGTCTCGATATATTTCGCCATAAACTGGTGCTATGTCGAAAATGATGCGTTCTGTAATATCGTCTTGGATATCTAAAATATTCGCAACCGTTGATCGGCGCTCATACTCCTCCGACCAAATTATTGTGTTTTTGTTGATATTAATGAGTTTGGCCGTCACCCGTATTTTGTCGCCAGATATTAATGCACTACCCTTCAATAGATATCCAACGTCAAGCCTCTCTCCAATCTTGATGGGATCATTTTGCGATTCCGCGAAGCGATGGGTCGTGAATTGGGAAATGACTTCGATCTCACCAAACCGGGTCAGGTCGGCGATGATCTGATCGCTCAACCCAATCCCGAAGTAGTCCTGCTGTGGATCACCACTCAGGTTGGTAAAGGGAAGTACTGCGATCGACGGTCCCGACGGCAGATGATAGGCCTGTTCCGCTAAACCCGATGACGTTGCAAATGCCGCTTCGGCGTCGTCTTCCCAAAAGTCTTTCCAAAAGAAGAGCCCGACCGCGAGTCCGGCAACAACGATTGCGGCGATCATCCCAACCCTGCACCAGGACGCCGCTCGACCACGCCGGGGTGCCTCCCGATGTGGCTTTTCCCCGATGGCGTTCGGTTGCATCCGTTCGAACACAGGAACGTAGGTCCCTCTGGGGATGGAAATGCGAACGGGGTTGTCGCGACCCACGCCGCCGTAATACTGCATCAAGCGTTGTCGCAGCCGGCTGCCTTCGACGCGGACGATCGAGTCGATCTGCGGATCGAACGATTCATCGCGACCGAACACGTTGGTGGCGATGGTGTAAGCCTTGAGCAGTCCGTCGCGACCGGCCAGTTTTTCCTCGACCACATACTTTAAGAATTTGCCGAGTTGGACCGATGCGACGAATTCTTCGCTGGCGAGAATACGGCGCAGCTCCGCCCGCACCAGATCGGGCGGGATCTCCGAGGTGTCCGGCGTTTCCTTGCTCCCCTTTGGGTGCGAATCCGACATGAGTTTCGTCGCGCCCTCTTCTTTTTCGACTGTTACGCGCAGGGTACAGCCTCCGATACCGGCGCGTTCACGTCAAGTTTCAGCGATACACCCACGGCGCGTTCAAGGAATTTCGCTGAACGCCGGCATACCCTCAGTCATCACCATCGACGGCAAGCCTACCGTTGCGTTGGGCGTCAGTCGCGCAAGCGAGTTGACCCGCGACTTGCTGTGAGTAACTCCTCCTCGCTCCGCGTTCCTTCCACACTTCAACCGAAAAGTATGGCGCTCCTCAAAATCGGCGCGTTCGTTGGGATCGATAATGACTGGAAGGAAGAGACGATGGAGGCATGCTCCACAATTGGGGACCGATTCAGTACCCTCGGTGTTCCGCGGCAACGCCAATTTCCCCCAGGGTCAACAGACCTGGCCCAATCATGGTCGCGCGGCACATCGGAAACGAAACCGGCAAGCGACACCTGCGCTTCCTGTCGCTACTGGCGGCCCCTGGGCAAACGCTGGGGACAATGTCGGTCGAGCAGAGTTCAGATGTTGATCGGCGAGGAAGCGCCGCCCATGACCCGCAACATATTTGGCTGCCGGTATATCGCCGAACAGCCAAAAGCGAACGCGTAGCGCGGTCTTGGCAGAACTAAGGGCTGAACGAAAAATGGGAAACAAGGAAAAATTCGCCAAGGATATGAGGCCGATGCTTCTTGTTTGGGCCGCACAGACCATTAGCCTGGTCAGCGACTCCTTGGATATCGACGACACCAAGCTGGCAAAGGAACTGCACCGGATCGCCGGAAATCTTCGCGGCCTCGCCAATGTACTGGTGCATGACGCCCAAACAAAAAACGGCGGCGGTACCAATGATATGAGCGAAAATGACGTTAGCGAAGATTTCGCCGCCCCTGAAGAGCGTAATTCCGGCAGTTAGAGCTTGGCGTGATCAGGCTATTCGACCTGATCGCGCCAATTTTCTGTGTAATTTACTCTGCAATCAATGCTCTATCTTATCTTTTCGAATATCACTTGTGCTGAGGCCTTACTGGAGGCGGTGCGGACGTTTAAGAGCTTCCCTTCCTTCTCATAATAGGAGATCAAAGGCACTGTTTTTTCGGTGTATACGTCCAGCCTCTTGCTTATTGCTTGTTCTGTTTCATCGTCTCTTTGTACGACCGGGCTTCCGCACTTATCACATATGCCTTCCACTTTGGTCGGCATGCTTTTGACATTGTAGATGGCTTGGCAATCGGGGTTGGAGCAGGTACGCCGCGTTGTCAGGCGATCGAGAATGACCTCCTTGGCAACATCGAGGTTCGCGGCAAAATCCAGCTCGATCCCCAATTCAGGCATCATCTCATCGAGCGCCGTGGCTTGTGCGATCGTGCGTGGAAAACCGTCCAGAATAAACCCGGCCGCGCAGTCCGGCTGCTGCAGCCGCTTCTCCATCATTCTCATGATCAGTTCATCGGGCACGAGGTCGCCGGCATCCATGTACCCCTTGGCGATCTTGCCGAGATCACTTTCCGCCCGCACTTCGCTACGCAAAATATCTCCCGTCGAAATCTGAACGGCGCCGGTAAGCTTGTTCAAAGCCTTGGCGACAGTTCCCTTTCCGGCTCCCGGCGCTCCAAGAAGGACAATCTTCATCTCTCGTTCTCCAATTTCCGTGTTTTGTAGAATTGCTAAGGGTCTGTTCCGGAATAAGAAATGCGCTTAGCGGGAGCGCTTTTGGTTTGATATGCTGAGGGACCCGGTGCCATCCATCGTGCTGTCGGCGACTGAGAACCGCACACGGCGTTGCTGCTCTCGGCGCCCGAGAGGGTGGCCGTAATTTAGGTCGGTACCGACCTGCACCGCAATCCCCTATTCCGTTGGGCCCGTTGGGGGTCGATCGTACCGAAAAACTCATCCTTTCTCGTACGGAGCCGCATTTCCGAAAAGGTGGTCCCGACCAAGCCGTGGCGGCTGCGGCTTGCCAGTGCGCGGACCGCAAATTACTGTGTCATCGGAAGAGAATCGATTGATAGAGTGGGCACCGAACTGGAACAATTCGGCGCTTGCAATAATGAAGAGGAGGAAACCGTCACCATGCCACGATTGTCTGCCGCATTTTTCGCCGCCCTGATCCTGATCATGGGTGTCGCGCTGCCCGTCAAGGCCGCCGAGACCACATTGCGCATTTCCCTGCAGCTTCCGCTGAAAAGCCATCTCGGCCAGAACCTTGTGCTGTTCAAGGACGAGGTGGAAAAGGCGTCCGAGGGCAAGATCGAAGTTCAGATCTACGACTCGGCGCAACTCTTCAAGGACAAAGAAGTGCCGCAGGCGGTCGGGTCCGGGCAGATCGAAATGGGCGTCGCGTCACTGACCCGTTTCGTCGGTGAAATACCGGCCGTGGATATCTTCTACCAGCCGTTCCTGCTGAACACGGAAGAGCTGGTTCGCGCCGCCACCAACAAGGATAGCACTATTCGTGGTCCCATCGACGAAGCCATTCTCAAGACCGGTAGCCGCGTGCTGTGGTGGCAGGCCTATGGCGGTTCCATCATGCTGAGCAAGGGCGCGCCGTTCAAGACGCCGGCGGACGTCGAGGGCAAGAAGGTCCGGGTGTTCAGTAAGACCCTCGGCCGTTGGGTCGAGGCAGTTGGCGGCGTGCCGACCCTTACCGCCGGTTCGGAGCAATACCTGGCCTATCAGCGGGGCACGGTCGATGCCGGCATGACCGGTATCTCGGGCGTCAAGGCCCGCAAGCTGTGGGACGTCATGGATCATATAACCGTGACCAACAACGCCGACATCGAGTTCATCGTGCTGGTCAACGAGGCGTTTTGGCAGAGCCTGCCCGACGCACAAAAGGCCATAATCCAAGCGGCCGCGGACAAAGCCGACGTCACCGTGCGCGACGACATCGCCCGTATCGAGAAAGAGGCGTACGAAGCGGCGGAACAGAACGGCATGACCATCTATCGTCCGACAGCGGAAGAGATCGAGCTGTGGAAGGCCAGCGCCAAGCCGGTGATCGACGCCTATCTTGCGGAGTCCGGCGACCTCGGTAAACAACTGTACGAAGCGGCGCTCGCCCTGCAGAAGTAGACCCGGCCCGCGCATGCCGACGTCGCCCGCGTTTTCCGAAGTCGAGCGATGATCCGCTTCATCGACGGTTTCGGCGAGGTGTTCGGCCGCCTCGCCGGGTGGCTGTACTTCGCGACGGGTGTCATGATCGTTTGGGAGGTGGTGGCGCGCTACGTTTTCGTGGCGCCCACCATTTGGGCCGAGGAATTGTCGCGCGTCCTATTGGTGTGGGGAACCTTCCTGCCCCTGGCCGCGCTGCTGCGCCGCCGCGAGAACATCCGCATCACCGCGCTGCTTGAACGGCTGTCCGCCGATGCCAATCGCGTCGCCGAATGTATGACGCTGATGTTCATCCTCGCCATCTCTGCGGTGGTGGTATGGTACGGGTGGATCATCGCCATCGATTCCTGGCGGGTGGGGCGCACCACCGGCACCATGCTGGACATCCCGAACTGGTGGATGGAGGTTGCCGTGCCTCTCGCCTTCCTGCTGTTGGGTCTTCAGTCCCTCGTTGAACTGTTGAAACTGATCGTCGGCGAGACAACGCCGAGCGAAGAAGCCGACTAGCCGCCGCCGTGGACTCAACGCTCATCCTGATTGCCTTGCTCGCCCTGCTATTGGGCGGTGTTCCGGTGGGTTTCGCCCTTGCGGGACTCGGCTTCGCATTGTTGGCTTTTGGCGGTTTTTCGCCGTTGATGGTGCCGCAAAGCCTGTTGTCGACCGTCGACAATTTCGTTTTGCTGGCGGTGCCGCTGTTCCTTCTCATGTCCAATATTCTGCTGAAGGGCGGTGTCGGGCGTGACCTGTTTGCCGCCGTGCAATCCTGGGTCGGGCATTGGCCGGGCGGGCTGGCAGTCGCCACCATCATTTCCTGCGCCATATTCGCCGCCATCTCAGGGAGCTCGGTCGCGACGGCGGCGACCATCGGTACCGTCGCCATTCCGGAAATGCTGGAGCGCGGTTACAATCGCCGTTTCGTTTTCGGGCTGCTGGCCGCTGGGGGCACGCTCGGGATCTTGATCCCGCCGTCGATCCCCATGATCATCTACGGCGTCATCACCGAAGAATCGGTTCTCGACCTGTTTCTCGCCGGTGTCGGACCCGGCCTGCTTTTGGTCGCGTTGTTCATTGGTTTCGCCATGGTGCATGCCCGTTTCGGCGGTCAGGCCGAGCGGCAGGAACGGGCGAGCGCCGCAGAACGTCGGCAGGCCAGCCTGCGCGCCTTGCCGTCATTCGGATTGGCGTTCGTCATTATCTTCGGCATTTATCAAGGCATCTTCACGCCCACCGAAGCGGCGGGCGTCGGTTTCGTGGCCGCCCTGCTGATCACTGGTCCGCTGCTGAGGACGCTCACCTGGCGGGGGCTCAAGGAGGCGGTGAACCAAAGCATGACCGCCACCGCCAGCATTCTGTTGATCGTCGCCGGCGCCAAGGTGTTCGGCAAGGCCATCGCGCTCTATCGCATTCCGCAAGACATTTCGCTTCTGATCACCAGCAACATCGAAACGGCCGGCTCGTTCGTGCTTGTCGTCGCCGGCGTCCTGGTGGTGATGGGCCTGTTCCTGGAGGCGCTGTCGATGCTGCTGATCATGGTGCCGCTGTTGTCCCTGTCGTTGCCGGTGCTTGGCATCGATCCCATCTGGTTCGGGGTCTTCTTCGTGATCATGATCGAATGTGCACTGATCACGCCGCCGGTCGGGCTCAATCTCTATGTCATCCAGTCGGTGGCGCGCGCGCGGATGAGCGAGGTCGCCGCCGGCGTCTGGCCGTTCCTGGCCTTGATGCTGCTGACCGTGTTCTGCATCTTCCTGTTTCCAGACATCGCCCTGTTCATTCCGTTTCATTTGTGAGGCCGTTCCACTTGTGAGGATCCGACCATGACAAAACCCGCGGACACGCTTCGGGCGCTGCTGAGCGAGGGCCGGCTGATCGTGATGCCGTGTTGCCACGATGCGCTGAGCGCGGTGATGATCGAGCGCGCCGGTTTTCCGCTCACCTTCATGAGCGGTTTCTGCGTGTCGGCGGCGCGTCTCGCCCTGCCCGACACCGGCCTCATTTCATACGGCGAAATGGTGGATCAGGGCCGCGCCATCTGTCAGGCGGTTTCCATTCCCGTTATCGGCGACGGCGATACCGGGTATGGCAACGCCTTGAACGTCAAACGCACCGTCGCCGGCTATGCCGCCGCCGGGTTTGCCGGCGTGATGATCGAGGATCAGGTGGCGCCGAAGCGCTGCGGCCACACCAAGGGCAAGATGGTGGTGGATCGGGGAGAGGCCTTGGCGCGCATTCGCGCCGCCGTCGACGCCCGCGACGAAAACGCCGACATCCTCATCATGGCGCGCACCGACGCCCGCCATACCGAGGGCCTCGACGAAGCCATTTGGCGCGCCCGCGCCTTCGCCGATCTCGGCGCCGACATTCTGTTCGTCGAAGCCCCGCGCAGGGAAGCGGAACTGGAGAGGGTGTGCCGCGAGGTCCCCGGCTGGAAGATGGCGAACATGGTGGAGGGCGGCGAGACGCCGGTCCTGCCGCCGGCGCGCCTTCAGGACATGGGCTTCACCATCGCCGCCTACCCATTGACCCTGTTCGCCGCCGCCATGAAGGCCATGAAAACGGCACTCGCCGCCATGGCCGCCGGTGACCACCCCTTCGACCAGCTCATGGACTTCGCCGAACTCCGCGACACCGTCGGCTTCAACACCTACTACCGGGAAGAGGAACGGTATGCGGCGAAGGCGACCGAGCCGTCGGTGAACTGATGCGTCGATCGGTACAGAAAAATTGTCTCCGACATTCCATGGATGCGAAGCGTTCGTCTGAACAATGACGTGCGGCTTCCTCGCCGTTGCGGTATGGTCCTTCCATGCTGACCAACCTCGGTTTTTCCAACTTCAAATCGTGGCCGCGAGTGGATTTAGAGTGCGCTCCGATCACGGGTCTGTTTGGAACCAACTCATCCGGCAAGACGAGTATCCTGCAATTCCTTCTACTGCTGAAACAGACGAAGGATGCAACGGATCGTAATATTTCTCTCGAACTGAACGGGGACCTTGTTCAACTTGGGACAATCAAGGACGCCATTCATGAGCATGACGAGAGCCAGTCTCAAAAATGGTCGCTGAGCTTCCGCTTAGCGAACGACCTCGCCTTGAACGATCCCAGCAAGAAAAAGGCGTCACTGATTACAAAGGGCAATATCCTGACACTGAGTTCGGAGATTGCCATTACGCAAAAAGCCCCAAGTGCCCGACGCTTAACTTATCGCTTGGGCGACATGGAGTTTAGTTTAGCACCCAAGAACGGGGATGTTGCGGGTTTCGAACTCAGCGCGTCGGCAGCAGTGGATACCGCTACTGATTTTAACTTCGTTCGAACCAAAGGGCGTGCTTGGCAGTTACCGGGACCGATCAAGTGCTACGCTTTTCCCGATCAGGCTCGAACCTATTTCCAAAACGCAGGATTTCTCGCGGATCTCGAGGCCGCATACGAAGCCGAAATCGATCGGATTTTCTACCTTGGCCCGCTTCGCGAATTTCCCAAGCGGGACTACTTATGGGCACGTTCGCGACCCACCGATGTTGGTCAACGGGGTGAAAAGGCGATCGACGCGATACTAGCGGCCACGGAGGCGGGCGAGAAACGCAATAGGACACCAAAAGCTCGCAAAAAGCCGTTTCAGGAGATAGTCGCCTATTGGCTCCGCGAAATGGGGCTGATTGAAAGCTTCAAGGTTGTTGAGATTGCCCCTGGTTCAAATCGATGGCAAGCGCGGGTGACAACACGAGCGGGAGCCAGCGAAGTCCTGTTGACCGACGTCGGCTTCGGTGTGTCGCAGGTGCTGCCCGTCGTCACCTTGCTTCAATACGTGCCTGAAGGGTCAACGGTGATTCTTGAGCAACCTGAGATCCACCTTCACCCGCTCGCTCAGGCTGGACTCGCCGACGTGATCATTCAGGCCGCCATGCATCGGAATGTGCAGGTGATTCTCGAAAGCCACTCCGAGCACCTCCTGCTCAGGCTACAAAGGCGCATCGCGGATAAAACGATCTCCGACCAAAACGTTGAGCTCTATTTCTGCGATGCACCAAAAGGCGATTCGTCTCTTACGCCCCTTGACGTCGACCTCTATGGCAACATCCGAAATTGGCCCGACAAGTTTATGGGCGACGCCTTCACGGAAACATCTGAAGCGGAACTCGAACGGCTCAAACGGATGAAAAACGCCGAATGAACCGGTGCGTCGTCGATACGAACGTCCCAATCGTTGCGAATGGTCGTGGTGATTACGAGAGCGGCCCCCCACCTTCGATTGAATGTCGAGAGGCGGCGGTGAAGTTCTTGAAAGGGTTGCTCTCATCGGGAAAGATCCTCGTCGATCTCGACGGCAAGATACAGGGCGAGTACCGCAGATACTTGAACCCGAGCGGTCAGCCCGGCGTGGGTGACCGCTTTTATCAAGCGATCCTGAACAGCTCGCCACAACGCATCGAGCGGATCGATTTGCCGCTAAGGGACGACGGCGAATACGCCGATCTCCCTCAAGCGCTCATCGATGCGAATTTCGATCCAAGCGATCGAAAGTTTGCTGCCTTGGCGAAAAGGGAAGGTGCGCCGGTCATGAACGCAACCGACAGCGATTGGCTTGACCACCAGGCGACCCTCGCCAACAACGGTATCTACGTGGAATTCATTTGCGGCTGCAACCGAACAAGATGGTTCCTTGATTGAGCGACATTTAGAAACCGGGAGGCTTTCAGGACGTTGGCACGGGCAAAGACCTCATTCTCCACGAAATCATCGTTTCGGGGTCGGAACAACCAAAGTGTGGAAGCTTGGTCGCCGCAGATGTTCACCGTGGTTGACCACGGGCGTGACCGTATTATAAGCCGATGGACAATGGATTTTTTGATCGTCGGTGCGTGCGGCGCTGGCAATCGTGTTCGGCGAGGAGGGTTGCATGGACCGTCGCCTTGTCACAGTTTTTGGCGGCTCCGGATTCATCGGTCGCCATCTGGTTCAACGGCTGGCGGCTGCCAGCTGGATTGTTCGTGTCGCCGTTCGCGACACGGAATCGGCTCAGTTCCTGAAAACGATGGGCGATGTGGGACAAATCGTCCCCATCTCCGTGGATATCACCGATCAGGCCTCCGTCGACGCGGCCGTCCGTGACGCCGAAGCCGTCGTCAACCTTGTCGGTATCCTGTACGAACGCGGGCAGCGAACGTTCGAGAGAATACATGTGGATGGCGCCGCCATCATTGCTGAGGCGACGGCGCTGGCCGGCGCCGATCGATTGGTGCATGTTTCCGCCATTGGCGCCAACCTGGATTCGGAAGCGGCCTACGCGCGCACCAAGGCCGCCGGCGAAAACGCGGTGAAAGCGGCGTTTCCCAAGGCCACGATCCTGCGGCCGAGCGTCGTGTTCGGCCCCGAGGACGACTTCTTCAACCGCTTTGCCGCCATGGCGCGGATCTCGCCGATCTTGCCGGTGTTCAAGACGTCGTTTCAGCCGGTTTACGTGGGCGACGTAGCGGAAGCGATCATGAAGGTGCTGGCCGACGGCGAAACGGCGGGAAAAACCTATGAACTGGGCGGTCCGCGCGTCATCAGCTTCCGCGAGGTGATGGAACTGGTGATGAAGGAGACGGGACGCTGCCGCGCCTTGGTTCCCATGCCCCTCGCCCTTGCATCGTTCGAAGCCATGTTTTTGGAATGGCTGCCGGTGCCGCCACTGACCCGTGATCAGGTCAAACTGCTCGCCAATAAAAACGTGGTCGCGGCTGACGCCTTGGGATTGCAAGACCTCGGCATCTCACCGACCGCCGTTGAAGTCATATTGCCGATGTATCTGGCGCGCTATCGCCGTTTCGGCCGCGACGCCCGATAAAATCCTGAAATACGCGTACCCTGTGCGGTCGCGGGCTGTTTCCGTCGACCATCCGACAACACACTCTGCAACGATTTCGCAGGCTGTACAAGTTTTACGGATTGGAAACCCGAAGAAACTATCGTATAACGAGTGAAACGTCGGTTTCTTCAGGTCGGTAACAGTCACATGCTGGATCGAACAATAATGGTTGAAGCGGAAAACCAACAACCGGCGTTGTCCGTTGTCATCCCCATGTACAATGAGGAGGATAACGTCGCTCCCATGTGTGAGCGGCTGCTCAGCAGCCTGTCACCCCTGGGGCTATCCTACGAAATCGTGCTCGTCGATGACGGCAGCAAGGACAAGACCCTGGACAACCTCAGGGCGCAAACCGCGATGCATCCGCAGATCCGCGTGGTGAAACTTCGCCGAAACTACGGCCAAACACCGGCGATGGCCGCCGGAATCGAGGTTGCCCGTGGTAAGACCATCGTGCTGATGGATGGCGATCTTCAAAACGATCCGGCCGATATCCCCCGCTTCCTGGAAAAGATGGAAGAGGGATACGACATCGTCGTCGGTTGGAGGCAGCGGCGCCAGGACTACGTGATCCGGCGCAAAATCCCCTCATGGATCGCAAACCGGCTGCTGACCAAGATCACCGGCGTCAAGGTCAAGGACACCGGTTGTTCGCTCAAGAGCTTCCGGGCCGAACTGATCAAGGGCCTGCCACTGTACTCGGAAATGCATCGGTTCATACCCGTGGTCGCGTCCATGGCCGGCGCTCGCATGGCGCAGATACCGGTCACCCATCACGCCCGCCAGTTCGGACAATCAAAATACGGCTTGTCGCGCATTTACAAGGTAGCGATCGATCTCATCGTGCTCCGCACCTTGCTGTCTCTCGCCGGCCGCCCCTTTGCCGCGCTCGGCTGGGGAGCGGCCTTCGCCGCGCTATTGGGCATTGGCGGCTTCATTTACGCCGTCACCATCGCGTCGTCCGACGCCGGCGTTTCGACCATCACTTTCGCCGGCCTGGGCGTGCTTCTTGCGGCGCTTGCCATTTTCCTGTTCTTTCTGGGCCTTCTGGTCGAACTCCTCTACGGCTCGGAAGATCAACGACTGGAAGATCTCGCCAGCCTGACGATCCGTCAATACGACCGACCGGATCGAACATGATTTCAATACTCGTGTCCGCAAGCCGTTTCGCGGTTTTCCTTACCCGCAAGCCTGACTTTATCCATTTCGGCAAACATCCGTCGCTTTTTTCGTTTCAGTCCTCGCAGTATCGTACTTCCTTCACCTAGAGGTAGTTCTTTCCGTGACAGCAATCATCGATCTCAAAACCAAAACCAACGCCCGCGCTCCCGAAAGCCAGACCGCCGACGTTGACGTTTCGGTCGTCATTCCGTTCAACGGGAAGTTCGACGACATCACGTCCCT
>JAHCKI010000109.1 GCA_026125865.1 Rhodospirillales bacterium | reverse complement strand
GTCGACGGGGTCGGCGACGTGATCCCGCGTCAGATCGCGGGCGTTGGTTCGTTCCAGCACCACGACCCGCGCATCTCCCCGAAGCTTCCAGGCCAACTGCCCATGGCCGACATCGACAGCGAAGACGCGCCGCGCTCCGCGTGTGAGCAGGACATCGGTGAAACCGCCCGTGGACGCGCCGATATCAAGACAAACCAAGCCCGATGGGTCGATCGCGAAATGATCCAGGCCATGGGCCAGCTTGACCCCGCCACGGGATACCCAAGGATGGTCGCGACCGCGAACCTCCAAGTCCGCCGTCGTCGCCAACACCTGCCCCGACTTGTCCAACCGGCGTTCCCCGCTGAAAACCCGGCCGGCCAATATCAATGCCTGCGCGCGCGCCCGGCTTTCGGCGAGCCCGCGATCAACCAGCATTTGATCCACCCGATCCTTCTGCTGACCCCTGGCCACCGAGATCTGGTATCAGGCACTAGCGGCTGTCGCCGCTTCCTGATCAAGCCCCAGCGCTGACAGTGCCGTCACCACAATACCGCGCGCGTCCAGACCGATAACTTCGTATTGCTTCTCGGGCTTGTCCTGATCGATGAAACGATCGGCAATCACCAAGGGCCGGAAGCGAAGGCCGGTGTCGAACATGCCCTCCACCGCCAGATGGTGCATGACTTGCGCGGCGAAACCGCCAACAGCGCCCTCTTCGACGGTGATCATGACCTCGTGCTCCGCCGCGAGCCGTCGGACCAGGTCCAGATCCAAAGGCTTGGCGAAGCGGGCGTCGGCGAGTGTCGCCGACAGTCCGCGCGCCGACAGTTCATCGGCCGCTTTCAGCGCTTCACCGAGATGACCGCCGAGGTTAAGGATCGCCACCCGCGTTCCTTCGCGAAGCACGCGCCCGCGGCCGATTTCGAGGGGCACGCCTTCAGCCGGAAGCGGAACGCCCATTCCTTCGGCGCGTGGATAGCGGAACGCTAAGGGTCCGTCTTCATAGGCCGCAGCGGTGGCGACCATGTGCACTAGGTCCGCTTCGTCGCCGGCGGCCATGATGACCATGCCGGGAAGACAACAAAGGAATGACAAGTCGAAGGCGCCGGCGTGGGTGGCGCCGTCGGCCCCGACCAGTCCGGCACGATCAATCGCAAATCGCACGGGCAGCTTCTGAATGGCAACGTCATGGATGATCTGGTCATACGCACGCTGCAGGAACGTCGAGTAAACCGCCGTGAACGGTTTCAACCCTTCGGCGGCCAGTCCGGCGGCGAACGTCACCGCGTGCTGCTCGGCGATGCCGACATCGAAAAAGCGATCGGGAAACCGCTTTTCGAAATTGTCGAGACCGGTTCCCGCCGGCATGGCGGCGGTAATGGCGATGACGCGATCGTCCTTCTCCGCTTCCTTGATCAGAGCCTTGGAAAAAACGCTGGTGTAGGTTGGCGGTCCCTCTTTCGGTTTGACCTGCTCGCCGGTGACCACATCAAAACGGCTGACGCCGTGGTACTTGTCGGCGGATTTTTCGGCAGGCGCATAACCATGCCCTTTACGCGTCACCACATGCAGCAGAACCGGTCCCGGCTCCCGGTCATCGCGGAGGTTTTTCAGAACCGGCAGCAGGTGGTCGAGGTTATGCCCGTCAATGGGCCCGACGTAGTAGAAACCGAGTTCCTCGAAAAGGGTGCCGCCGGTCATGAGGCCGCGGGCGTATTCTTCCGCCTTGCGGGCGGCTTCTTCGAGGCCACGCGGGAACTTGCGGGCCACCTCGGCGGCGAAGTGGCGGATCGACCGGAATGATCGTGACGAGATCAACCGCGACAGATAGGCGCTCATGGCGCCCACGGCGGGCGAGATCGACATGTCGTTGTCGTTCAAGATCACGATCAGCCGCGAATCCATCGAGCCGGCATTGTTCATCGCCTCATAGGCCATGCCGGCGCTCATGGCGCCATCGCCGATCACCGCAATGACGTGGTTGTCTTTGCCCTGAAGATCGCGGGCAACCGCCATGCCGAGTCCGGCGGATATGGACGTGGACGTGTGTCCGGCTCCGAAGGGGTCAAACACGCTCTCCGAACGCTTGGTGAAACCCGACAGCCCGCCGCCCTGGCGCAGCGTCAACATCCGATCACGGCGCCCGGTGAGGATCTTGTGGGGATAGGCCTGATGGCCGACATCCCAGATCAGGCGATCCTGGGGTGTGTCGAACACATAGTGCAACGCCAGCGTGAGTTCGACGACGCCGAGACTGGCGCCTAGGTGTCCTCCGGTAATCGAGACGACGCGAACCGTTTCATTTCGCAACTCATCGGCAAGTTGCGCGAGCCGTTCCTCATCAAACTGCCGAAGATCAGCGGGATCGCGGATCCGGTCCAGAAGTGGCGTCGTCCGTTCTTTCGTCAAATTACTTTCTCCCTACTCGAAGAAAACGCGCTGAATCGCCCGCATTCGAAACTTGCTTCAGCCAAGGATGTCAATGGCTGCGGTTGACGACATACCAAGCGAGCGATCGTAAAGGTTGGGCGCTCTCCGGAAAAATTTCAAGATGTTGAACCGCCTGCTCGATGAGCATGTAGGATTGGGCGCGCGCTCGTTCAACACCGAGCAATGTCACGAATGTCGCTTTTCCGGCGGCCGCGTCCTTGCCGGTTTTCTTGCCGATCTCTTCCTCGTCGCCCTCGACATCCAGGAGGTCGTCGGCGATCTGGAAAGCGAGACCCAGGTCATGGGCATATGCGAGTAGCGCCTGCCTCGCCGAATCGGAGGCCTTGCCTAAAACCGCGCCGGCCTCGCACGCGAACGCGATGAGCGCGCCAGTCTTCATGCGTTGCAGGCGGGTCACCTCCTCCATTTCGAGGGTGTGCCGTTCGGCCATCAGATCGAGCATCTGACCGCCCACCATTCCCTCCGCGCCGGCGGCGCGCGCCAACCGCCACACCAGATCACAGCGCACGCGCGGATCCGTGTGCGTCTCCGAATCGGCCAGCACTTCGAACGCCCTGGTCAACAAGGCATCACCAGCGAGGATCGCCGTGGCCTCATCATACTGGACATGGCAGGTGGGCAGGCCGCGGCGCAATTCGTCATCGTCCATCGCCGGCAGGTCATCGTGAATGAGCGAATAGCAGTGAACCATTTCGAGGGCGGCGGCGACCCGGAGCGCGAATGACTTGGTTACGTCGAAAAGGGACGCGCTCGAAGCGACCAGAAAAGGGCGAACGCGCTTCCCCGACGACAGTGCGGAATAGCGCATCGCCTCGATCAGACGTGCTTCCGGATCGTCGTGAATGGGGAGCAGGCTTTCCAAAACAACCGTAACCGCTCGCGCGTTTTCGGCAAGCATCGCCTCGATATTCATTAATACGCGCCTCAATCGAAAGACAGGGGTTCAGTTCCGACAACGCGGTTGCCGGTGCCGAGAATGATTTTTTCGACACGCATTTGCGCGTCCTGCAGCTTTGATTCGCAGTGCCGCTTCAAATAGGTCCCGCGCTCATACGCGGATATGGCTTCGTCGAGATTGATCGACCCTTCCTCAAGGCGTCGGACGATACCCTCGAGTTCCGCAAGCGCTTCTTCGAAGCTGAGCGCAACGATATCCGATGGAAGCTCTTTCTGTGTCTCGTCTTGCGGCATGGACCACTGCCCCCAAATGCAAAGTGCGAAAGAATAGGGAGCCCGCTTCCCGGGAGCAAGTGTAAGGATCGGTGATTGTTGGGGTTGCGGAGACGGGTGTCGGGGCTCCGTCAGCTTCCCATCATGGCCTTGACGTGGACTCCGACGCTGGCAGCGAGGGCGTCCAGGTCGTAGCCGCCTTCTAGGGTCGATACGACGCGGCCGCTGCATCGCTTTTCGGCGACCTCCAGGAGTTCGCGGGTGACCCAGGCGTAATCTTCGGTCTGCAGTTGCAACTGCGCCAATGGATCGCGGAAATGGGCGTCGAACCCGGCCGAAATCAACAATAGCTCGGGACCGAAGTCATCCAGGGCCGGAAGGATCCGCTCCTTGTATGCCCGTCGAAACTCCTCGGAACCTGTTCCGGGTCGCAGTTGGACGTTGACGATATTGTTGAAAACGCCGGTTTCGTGCTCCATCCCGGTTCCGGGATAGCAGGGCCACTGGTGACTGGATGCGTAAAACAAATCGCGATAGCGAAAAAAGTGGTTTTGTGTGCCATTGCCGTGATGAACGTCGAAATCGACGACGGCGACACGCTCGACACCGTGGGCGTGGCGGGCATGTTCGGCGGCGATGGCCACGTTGTTGAACAGGCAGAAGCCCATGGCCTGAGACGATTCCGCGTGATGTCCCGGTGGGCGAACTGCGCAAAATGCGTTGCGCGCGCGGCGATCGAGAACCGCGTCGACCGCCGCGCAGATGCCGCCAACAGCGCGCAAGGCGGCCTCTCCCGACGATGAATTCATGGCGGTGTCGGGGTCGAGATGCGTGTGACCGCTCTTGGGTACACTCTCGAAAATGGCTTCCACATAGAATGGGGCATGCACACGTTCGATTTCGTGCACGGAACCCTTCGGGGCCTGCTCACGATGAAGGTACGAGAATGTCTCAGACTCAAGCACCTTGAGGATGGCCGCCAAGCGATCCGGGCATTCGGGGTGCCATGCCCCCATCTCGTGCTCTTGGCAAACGGGGTGGGTATAGAAAAATGTAGGCATGGCTGTGTCCGTCGGTTTCTTGCGTTTCCAGTTTCGTTTTGTTGTTTCTTTTGATGGCCATATTGAGCAGTGAGGGGCTCCTTTGCCAAGGAGAAATGAATTCGAACCGCAGGGATGCGAAAACTTCGTTCATTCGCTTGCATAAAATCGACAGGCGGCGGGCGGCGATTTTCCCCCGCTCGAACGGAAATGACTTCGATTGGAGACTCCGCTGAATCATTCTATAGAAGCGCGCCGCCATATTTGATGTTCGGCAATGACAGTGGTGAGAGCGATGCGAAACGCTTGCCGCATAGCGCGGTTGACCTTGATATCAATGGCCATGATCGCGGCCACGGCCGTCGGTTCGGCGAATGGCGACGAGGCAAAAATCGTTCATGTTGATCCGGTGCGTGCCGAGCCGACACGCCAGACCGTATCGGTGATTGGTCGACTGGTCGCTTGCCGCTTCGGCGACGTGGCGGCGCGCGTTGGCGGACCCGTGGCCGAGATTCGTGTCAGGGTCGGCGATCGCGTAGCGGCCGGCGACGTTCTCGCGGTCGTCGACCGCGATCGGGTCGCCGCCACTCGGGATTTGCGGGCCGCGGAGGTCGCCGAGGCCGAAGCGCGGCTCGCCGCCGTCGCCGCCGAGCGCACCCTGCATCAACAGGAATTGGCGCGGCTTTCGAACTTGCGGAAATCGCCAGCGTTCAATGAGGGGCGCTTTCAGGACAAGCGACAAGAAGTGATGATGGCGGACAGCGAACTGGCCAAGGCGGAAGCCGAACTGGCGAGCGCCCGGGCGCAATTGAGGCTCGCGGAACTCGACCTCCGCGATACCCACGTGCTGGCGCCGTATGAGGGTGCCATCAGTCAGCGCAAAGCGGAGATCGGCGCGCATGTGGACCGTGGAGCGCCGGTGGTGACGCTCGTCGACGACCGCTGTTTGGAGATCGAGGCCGACGTGCCGTCCGTTCGAATCGCCGGGCTTGAAACGGGTGCCGTCGTTTCCTTCGAACTCGAAGGGCGCGTACAGGACGCCAAGGTGCGCGCTGTCGTGCCGGAAGAAAATCCGATGACTCAGACCCGTAGGGTCCGCTTCGTTCCTGAATTGTCGGACACGCGCAATCTAGCCGCCAACCAGAGTGTTACTCTAATGCTGCCGGTAGGACGCGAGCGTGACGTGGTCTCCGTCCACAAGGACGCAATCTTAAGCAGCAAGGGGAAACAAATTGTGTTCGTGGTGGTGGACGGCGTGGCTCAAGTCCGACCGCTGGAGCTCGGTAACTCCATCGGCAACCGCATCGAGGTGCTGAAGGGCCTAGTAGCGGGCGATACGGTGGTCGTGCGTGGCAACGAACGCCTACGACCCGGGGAGGCCGTGCGAATCCAGGCAACGCCAATAAAATGAATATCATCCACACTGCCATCGAACGCCCAATCGCGGTGGTGGCCGCCGTTCTGATGGTCGTACTGTTCGGCTTCGTCGCCCTGCAAACCATTCCCATTCAGTTGACACCCGACGTCAATCGACCGGTGATCTCGATAAGAACCTCCTGGCCCGGTTCCGCTCCGGCTGAGATCGAGCGGGAAATCGTCAACCGTCAGGAAGAAATCCTGCGCGGACTTGAGGGGCTCGAGGAGATGTCGAGCACGTCGTCCGAGGGCAGTGGCAATATCTCGCTGGAGTTCGCCGTCAATCAGGATATGGAGAAGGCGCTTCTGCTCGTGGCCAATCGCCTCGACCGGGTGACCAACTACCCGGATGAAGCCGAGGAGCCCACCCTGGATACGGCCGGCAGCGATGACCAACCCATCGCTTGGTTCATTCTGCGCCGTATTCCCGATAACGAACGAGATATCAACACCTATCGGGATTTTGTCGAGGACGTCATCCGTGATCGCCTGGAGCGAGTTCCCGGTGTTAGCCGCATCAACACCTTTGGAGGTACCGAGCGTGAACTGGAAATCGTCGTCGATCCTCTAAAGATGGCGAAATATCGCCTCACGGTACCGGATGTCGTGCAATCGCTGCGCACCGCCAACATATCGGTGACTGCCGGTGACGTAGATGAAGGTAAGCGCCGCTATGTCGTGCGTACCGAAGGCGAGTTTGAAGCGCCAGAACAGGTACGGGCGGTTTTGCTCCGTTCCGTCGTCGACGAGCAGACCGGCCGGGTTGCACGCGTTACCGTCGGCGACATCGCCGACGTACAGTTCGGCTATTCGGCGATCCTGTCGTCGATCCGCTTTCTCGGCGAACCCGCCCTCGCCTTCAACGCCGTGCGGGAAACCGGCGCCAACGTCATTGAAACCATGGCCGGCATTCGAGAGGCCGTCGATGAGTTGAACCGGACGGTGATTGCAGACGCCGGCTTAACCCTGAAGCACGTGTACGACGAGACTACGTATATCGACTCGGCCATCGACCTAGTGCTGCAGAACATCTGGGTCGGCGGCACACTTGCGGCCTGTGTCCTCTTGCTTTTTCTGCGTTCTGGAGCGGCGACGCTTATCATCACCATGGCGATTCCCGTTTCAGTCGTGGGTTCGTTCGTCGCCATGGCGGCGCTTGGGCGTTCAATCAATGTCATTTCGCTCGCCGGTATTGCGTTCGCAGTGGGAATGGTCGTCGACGCCGCCATTGTTGTCTTGGAAAACATATATCGCCTCCGTCAGGAAGGACTGCCTACCACCCGTGCTGCTTTGGTAGGGACGCAACAGGTATGGGGCGCTGTTTTGGTGTCAGCGCTGACTACGGTCATGGTGTTTGTGCCACTGCTGACCATGAAGTTGGAAGTCGGACAGTTGTTTCGCGACATCGCGGTCGCTTTATCGGTCGCCGTCGTCCTATCGCTGCTGGTGGCGATTACGGTGATCCCCGCCCTGTCCAATCGGCTGCTCCATGGGGATGTGGACCAAATCATCAAGAATCGCAGACTGCCGGTCATCGATGTGCTGGCTCACCGCTTTGTCGGTCTCGCCACCGGCTTTACCCGACGGAT
>JAHCKI010000108.1 GCA_026125865.1 Rhodospirillales bacterium | reverse complement strand
GGGAAGCCGATGGTAGTTCTGGGGACCGAAAACCATATCCACATGCGGGGCCCGACGAAAAACCTCGCCGCCCTCGGCCTGGGCGACACAACCGGCAACGGCGATCAGGGCCGAACCGCCGTTTTCGGAAACACGTGTTTTCAGCGACTTCAGTCGGCCAAGTTCGGAGTAGACCTTCTCGGCCGCCTTTTCCCTGATATGGCAAGTATTGAGAATAACGAGATCCGCTGTTTCCGGATGTTCCACTGGAACGTATCCGAGAGGCGCCAGGACATCCGCCATGCGGTCGGAGTCATAGGCGTTCATCTGGCAGCCATAGGTCTTAATGTAGACGGATTTGGCCACGGCCGATTCGTTACGGAGCTAAACGCTTAAAAAAATGCATGGATGTAAAACGACCATCGCTGCAATGGCGATCCCCAATCTGGATACTATCTTGAACGTAGCGAGCGCCACTCAAGAGTCAAGCCGCCGAACTCTAGGCCGATTCGTTGGGGTCTCGGGTATTGTGCGGTACGCCAAACAACTCAAGGCGATGACCCACCAGGCGAAACCCATACCGATTGGCAATCTCTCTCTGTAAGGATTCGATTTCGGGGCTGGTGAATTCGATGACGGTACCGGACTGGATGTCAATCAGGTGGTCATGATGGTTTTCGCTGGCTTCCTCGTAACGTGATCGACCATCGCCGAAATCGTGCCGTTCCAGAATGTTCGCTTCCTCGAACAATCGCACCGTACGGTATACGGTTGCGATGCTGATGTGCGGGTCCAACCCGACGGATCGTCGATACACCTCTTCCACATCCGGGTGGTCATCCGCTTCCGAAAGCACACGGGCAATGATCCGGCGTTGGCCGGTCATCTTCATGCCCTTTTCCATGCATAGCTGTTCTATTCGCGATAGCGGTGCCATGGTCTCTCCCCACGCTCGCTTCCGCCGAGCGTATTCATTTCCTTGCGCCCGTATTCACGCCAGCGATTTGGAAAGTACAACTTCTGTATTCTCACGCGATGATATAAATCAGTCTTCCCGCCGCCGCTTCGTTCCTAGACCGATCTCCTTGGCGAGGTGGCTTCTATGCTTCGCGTAATTGGGGGCGACCATGGGATAGTCGGCGGGCAAACCCCAGCGATCCTTATATTCTTCGGGCGTCATGTTGTAGGCGGTTTTCAAATGCCGCTTCAGCATCTTCAGTTTTTTCCCGTCCTCCAAACAAATGATATAGTCGGGGAAAACAGATTTCTTGACCGGTACGGACGGCTTTGGCCGTTCCGGCGCCTGCGGGACTGTTCCGATCGACGTCAGCGTCGTATAGACATCCTGAATCAGCTTTGGGAGGTCGGCCAACGGTACTGGGTTGTTGCCAACATGGGCAGCAACAATCTCGGTTGTTAATTCGAGCATTTCACTTGGGTTGGGGTTCTCGCTCATTACAAATCTTTCCCTGGGATCTCTAAATCACCACCCACATATAAGTAACAATGCGGGTTAAGGCAAGTACGCAAATGCACAATACAACTAACGGGAAATCCCAAATCAACGCAAATTTCTTCCTGGATATAACCAACGAACTATGTCCGATGACATTCGTGCGAACGAAGTTGTTGATCGAACGCATGAAATCAGGTGAGACCGCGGAAATTCGTCTGAAGGGAACCGAGCCATTAACCAGGGTCCCACGATCTTTAGTTGAGATGGGACATATTGTTCTCGCTATTGAACCGGAAGACCAAAGCGCGATATCAGCGGATTCAAATTCTGTCCATCGTCTTCACGTTCGTAAGGCCTGAGTAATACTTTTGCCCACGCAATATTTGTTAACCCGATTTAGGCACGCTTTTCCATGATTGCCGCCATTCTGCAAAAACGATCTCGATTCCGACCCTTCACAATTCGGCTTGAACCCCCGGAAACCACAAACGGAACCGGCTCTTTTCTTTTTTCACCGGATGCCATATACAAACTTGCTCAAGGCGCGTTCCCTTTACCTTTTTTGCGCCGAAACGGTACCGACAAGTCATTGAAAGCGCTCGTAGCTCAGTGGATAGAGCGTCGGCCTCCGGAGCCGAAGGTCGCAGGTTCGAATCCTGCCGAGCGCGCCATTCCATTGGAATGGCGGCCCTTCCTTAATAGAGAGTTCGGACTTCGTCCGAACGGGCGCGCCATCTCACTTCGTTCGAACGCCACGCCCGGTTCTTTGAAGGGTTCGGACTTCGTCCGATGGGGCGCGCCAATCTCGGGTGCAATCCTGCGCCCCGTTCTCGAAGGATTCGCCTTGCTGTCGCGGCGGACCTGAACCATGACACCGTTGACCATCGTCATTCCGACCCTTGATGCCGCATCCGCGCTTGGTCGCGTGCTTGACGACATCGGCGCCGGAGCATGTGGTTCCGATGTCGAGGTCGTCGTCGCCGATGGCGGATCGACCGACGCGACCCGAGTGATTGCTCAAGACCATGGCGCCAAGGTGGTTGTGGCGCCGAGGGGGCGCGGCCGGCAACTGGCCGCGGGGGCGGAGGCGGGGGCCGGTGACTGGTTTCTGTTTCTCCATGCCGATACGCACCTTCCGGCGAACTGGCGGACGGTCGTTGGGGACTTTGCCGCGGATCCAATCAACGGGCACCGCGCCGGCTACTTTCGCTTCGCCCTCGACGACAACAGCGTTTGGGCGCGACGTCTGCAAGACCTGGTCTTGTGGCGAAGCATCTACCTGGGGCTCCCCTATGGCGATCAAGGCCTTCTGATTTCTCGCGATCTGTACATGCACCTGGGCGGGTACAAACGAATACCGCTGATGGAGGACGTGGACCTCGTTCGCCGCATCGGCCGTCGTCGGTTGGTGTTGCTGGGGGCGACGGCGGTGACGTCGGCGGAGCGATACCGGCGCGACGGCTACTTGTGGCGGGTCCTTCGCAATGCCTTTTGTCTTGGCCTCTATACCGTCGGCGTGCCACCCGGCGTTGTCGCCGGGATCTATCGCTGATCGAACGGGACGCTGCGCTTTCCATGCTGGACAGGCACCTGGTGGTTTTCGCCCGCGAACCCCGTCTCGGATGCGTGAAGCGGCGCCTGGCGGCCGATATCGGCGCCGTGGCCGCTTGGCGGTTTTATCGCGAAGTCCTCGCCGCCGCGTTGAAGCGCCTCGACGGCGGCGGCCGATGGCGGCGTTGGCTTGCCGTTACCCCCGATGCTTCCCTGGACCGGCCCGGCGCATGGCCGCCCGGATGGCGCCGGATCGCCCAGGGCGGCGGCGATCTGGGCGCGCGCATGGCGCGGGTGATGACGACCTTGCCGTCGGGGCCGGCGGTCATTGTCGGCACCGATGTTCCCGACCTGCAAGCCGAACACGTGGATGCGGCGTTTCGCGCTCTCGGCGACCATGACGCCGTCATCGGACCGTCGGCGGATAGCGGCTACTGGCTCGTCGGGCTCAAACGGCGGCCGCGCCTGCCTGCCGCGTTTTCGAATGTCCGATGGTCCACGAATCATGCGCTTGCCGATACGCTCGCCAACCTGGACGGCCTGGACGTCGCGACCCTGGATGTGCTCGAGGATATCGACGACGGCTCGGCCTTGGCGAGATGGCGGCAGCGTCGATGATCGCCCTAGAGCACGGCGCGATCAGATTGGGTCAATCTGATCGCGCGGTCGTGCTCTACATCTTTAGAATCTAGAGCAAACTCATGCGATCAGGTGACTCGACCTGATCGCATTTTGCTCTAGCGGCGCCGTTCAAAATGGTTCTCGGCTGATTTCGGTTTAGTGGGCGGTGCCGGGGCGCGAGATGTAGTGTCCGTCCTCCAATCCCGAGAATATCTCGTTGACCTGAGGGTGGCCGACCGGCTTGCCGCTCTCGTCCGGCAACAGGTTCTGCTCCGAAACGTAAGCGATGTAGCTCGTTTCCTCGTTTTCGGCGAGGAGGTGATAGAACGGTTGTTCCTTCCTCGGCCGAATGTGTTCGGGGATCGATTGCCACCATTCTTCCGTATTCGCGAATTCCGGGTCGACGTCAAAAATCACCCCGCGAAACGGATAAAAACGGTGGCGGACGATCTGGCCGATTTGAAACTTGGCTTGACGAACCGTCATTGCGCACCCCGGCTTCTGTCATTCTCTGCGAGAGGCCGCTTATCGCAACCTCGCGTACCATCAAATATAGAATATAGATTGGGGCAGTGGTCGAAGAAATTTCAAGGCCTTCGGCTTAAATTCGGGAGGAACCGGTCGATGGAACCGGCGTGCGTTTGCGCCGATACCCGTGGGGTGACTTGGAAAAGCGGTGCGGATCTCCTGCAATGCAACGAATTTTTTAGAGAAATTGGTTCATCCTCTACACCTGTAAGAGCAGATCGCAGCTATTGGCTCGTCAAGTCATTGGCGACCGACCTAGTAACAGGAGGTGACAATGATTTCGCCGGATGCAGGACAACGTCCGGTTGTCACCTTCGAGCTTTTGGTCAAACACCGCGACGGCACCTGGGAGGGGGCCGGAACTTTCAGCTCGCCCGAGCGCGACTACGCGGTGGAGCAAGCCAAGGCGTTGGAGCAAAGCGCCGATATCGTGTCCGCCAAGGTGATGAAGGAGACATATGATCCGAACACAGACACAACGCAGGAAGTCAGCATCTATCGTTCGAAGAACCTGGAAGTCAATGGCGAGGTCGATGCATTCGAGGCCAGACGTGAACGCCTGAAGGGAGCCAAGAAAAGCAAGAAGAAACGCCGATCGAGGCGGTGGGGAGTCAAATGGTTGAGCCCCATGGCATTGCTGGTAGCGCTATATCGCGCTCTTACGGTGCCAACAAATTCGAAACAAACAAAACGCGTCAGCGGTTTTTCTATTAAGAAAGCCGCCTTAAAACGTTCGAAGGTGAAACAAAATAAAAGCACAGTAAGAAAAAATACTATAAATAGAAATATAGATGCGAGAAGGTGGGAAAGCCAAAAAAATATCTTCAGCGAATTTTTGGATGACATAAAAAATACAATTATTTCTATAAATGATTCAGGAGATAACTACTCCCGGTTTGGGTTGTGTTTCTTTATTTGTGGCGCCTGTGATGCGTTGATCAAGAAAAACGCCTTGTCGCAAAACGACGCCATTGGTTTCGTCGCCGATTGCCTAGCCGTTCTTCGTCTTCCACAGGATCGTGCGCGGCAGTTCGCCGCGCAACGCGAACGCTATCTTGCCGAAAGCCCTCGATACAAAAAAATGTACCGGGCCGGTCATGACGCCATGGAGGCCTACCTGTGCGGTTCCGGTGTCAGCGCCGGCGGTCTGCAGTCCGCGCTTCAGGCGTGGAACGTTCGCGCGTCCTCTGACGGCGGGGAGCAGCAACAGCAACAGCGGCGGATGGTGACCCTGATGGCCACTCATGTCACCCACGCTGCGTCCACCCATGCCGCGGCCACGTCGGTTGGCGCCAATGAAAGCGGCGGCGACGGTGTTGCGGAGGTTGCGCGCGTCCACCATTGTATCGTCCAGAACGTTCTCGGCCAGTGCGGCGGGACACAGTTGAAAAGCGGCGGCGACGGCGTCCTGGCGGCCTTCAAGGATGCCGGCTCCGCGGTCAAGGCGGCTGTCGCTATTCAGTGTTTTACCCACGAGCACAACACGACTTCCTCCGCAACGGCGGCCATGAAGCTGAAGATCGGCCTGAACGTCGGTGACGTCGACGCCGGTTCCGCCGGTTCCGCCGGATCGTATGAAGCCTCCGTCAAGCTTACCGGCCATGTATGCGAGGTCGCCAACACCGGGCAGATCCTGTGTACCAGGCTGGTTCGCCGACACGCCGAATCGTCGCAAATGGAGTTCCTCTCCAGGGGCCAACAACGATTGAAGGGATATCAAGAGCCGGTTCCCTTGTACGAGATCGTCTGGACCAACGAAGCCGCCGCCGGCGAGGGCGCGGCGCGCGAACACAAGGCGTCCCCGGAAGAAGCGCCGAAAACGGGTCCAATTCCGGTCATGACGGTATCCTGAGCGCACAGAACCGGGACTGAGAGTCTCTCAGCCTTGGCAAAGGTATCGCTCCCTCCGCGGTGCCGATGATCGACGCAATCCACGGTATAATTCTTTACACCGAATATCGCCCGAAATTGTTTCATTCGTGCACGATTTTGCACGTTTTTTGCGCGGTTTGTATCAGGCATTTTGATCATATCTTCTTGATAAAAAACGGTTTGTGTCCGTTTCGGCGCTACAAATGTATGTATTTGTATGAAAAAGTATGTATTTTTACGTGTAGTGCGTTGAATTTATTGAATATAACTAAAGATTGAATTGCTAGCTATATATTGCAACGAATGATTTTCACCGGCTTTGGAAAATTTGGCGTTGGATCGTTGTCGTCACGCCAAACCCCTCCGCTCCGACCCATGGGCGGTTTCAATGGAACAGTATGGTTGCGCGAAGACCGGCGTTCAATCCGTCAAGACGACAGGTGTTCCTTCAGACGCGGCATCAGCTCCACGAAATTGCAGGGCAGGTGGCGGGAATCCAGTTGAAATACCAGGATTTCGTCCCAGGCGTCTTTGCAGGCGCCGGTCGAGCCCGGAATGGCGAACAGATAGGTACCGCCGGCGATGACGCCGATCGCGCGTGATTGAACGGTCGAGGTCTTGATTTTCTGAAAGCTGATCCACCGGAAGAGTTCGCCGAAGCCCGGGATTTCCTTGTCGGCGATTGCCTTGAACGCTTCCGGCGTCACGTCACGGCCGGTAATACCCGTGCCGCCCGTCGCGATTACGACATCGATATTCGGATCGGCAATCCACGCCTTGAGCTGGGCGACGATCAGGACTTCCTCGTCCTTGACGATGCGGCGATCGGCCACGCGATGACCGGCGCCTTCGATCCTGTCGACCAGCGTCTGTCCGGACTTGTCGGTTTCCGGTGTCCGGCTGTCGGAGACCGTGAGAACGGCGATGTTGACGGGGACGAAGGAACGGGCGCCCTCAATCTGGGACATGGTTTAGACTCTCCTTGAATAGCCGTCTGCGCGCATGCTCATCGCTCGATACGCGCATCGCGGGACAACGGCGGGAACAGCGGACTTTCTGCTTCCTCCTGGCGGACAGCCGGGTTGTACTTCAGGCAGTTGGGCACGCAGTCGCACTCAAACGCGATTTTGAAGGGGGCGATCTTGCCTTCGTTCTTGAGCTGAAACAGCCGCGGGACGATCCGGTCACGCAGTGACTCGGGATCGATGGTGTTGACGAAAACGCGCGTCCCGCCCTCGAATCCGGCGGGTGTCGTTATGCGCCACTTGAGAAGCACGCGCCACGGCATGGCGACGTCGGCATCAGGAGGCTTGTAATACCACTCCTCATTGCAGGGAATGTCCGGTCCCGTGGCGGCATGGCAGGCGTGCACCAAGTCGGAAACACCCCGCAGAGCCTCGGCCGAATGGTTCCAGGGTTGACTGCGTTCGCTCTTCGAAAAGACCTCAAGGGTCGGATAGCGGTGCCCGAAACCGGCGAAGGCGATGGCGTGATCATTCTCGGCGACGACCAGATTGTGGTAGCTGGCGAAATTGACCGCGGCCTCGTTGTAAATGTTGGGATTGGCGCGCGCTTGCCGGATCTCCAACTCGCTCTGTACGCCGCGATCGTCGATGGCGACCAGTTGTTTATGCAAGTGATCGAACGAAGCGCCCGCCG
>JAHCKI010000107.1 GCA_026125865.1 Rhodospirillales bacterium | reverse complement strand
CCGCCGGTTCGCAATGATGATAGGGGGCGGTTACGGCTTAGGGGTAAGTTCATCAAGATACGTCAAAGCTGGCGCGGCAATTCAGATGTATCTGAGTTGATGACGACACGAGAGCAAAGGCCTACCCATAAACGAAGTGTTAGCGATTAACGCTTTGTAAACGATTTTCAGGCAAAATTTCCCGCGAACACAACCATATCGTGTATTTCGAGGATGATGTATCGGTTAAGCGCGGTGTCGGAGTGCGCTTCCGTATCCTCCAAAAGGATGCAACGATCGGGACTGAATGAATGGGAACGCAAGCATCGTCGAACGGTCGCGTAAATCGCAATAAGTGGTCGTCAGGGCGCTTCTTCTCAACCGACTTTCCATTGCGCGAGACCGTTCGGCGGGTCGGTGACCAATGGCGACAATTGCAGCAAAATCATCGGGGCTCAATGATGCCGCTCGTCGGTGTTGCACTGACCATTGGTGTCAGCGCCGCCGCCATGGGGATCGACTACACCCGTGCGCAGGCGCTGCAACAAACCCTGGAGTTGGCCGCCGACGCGGCGGCCCTTGCCGCCGCCGCGCGCCTACCCGATGCCGATGCCGCACGCGCTGCGGCCATGGCCTATGTTGAAAAAAACATGCCGAGCAACGCTTTCGGCCAGGTTCTGAACCCCAGCGATGTGGAGATCGGCGGCTGGGACCAGGCTACCCATTCGTTCGTGCCGGCCGGTCCAACGGTGCCCGCCGCAGCCGTTCGTGTCGTTACCCGCCTCGCCGCCAGCAACGGCAACGCCCTCGAAACCTACTTCGGCGGAGTCTTTGGTAAGGATAGCGTCGATATCGCGGCCAGCGCCATCGCCGGCCGCACCGGGGCACCATGCATTTTGGCCCTCAAACCGGACGACACGACAGTGGAAATCAAGGACGACGTAAGCGTCGAGGCTATCGGTTGTGGCGTTCAGATCAATTCAACGGAAACCAAAGCACTGAAGGTCGAGAAGAACTCAACAGTGAATGCAGCGGGGATTTGTATCGGCGGTACAGCGGAAATAAAAGGAATTGTAAGCCCAGAACCCAGCGAATACTGTATTGGCCAAGTCGATCCTTTAACGAGCATCGAGCCCCCAGCTTACTTCGGTTGCGACTTTAATGATACGGTCTTTGAGGAAACCACGGAAACGATCCCTCCGGGAGTCTACTGCGGCGGTATTGAGATTAAGGAAAATGCCCACATTACGCTGTCGTCTGGCGTGTACATTATCGAAGATGGCAAATTAAAAGTTGAGAAAGGAGGATCACTGACCGGCGACGAGGTCATGATCTACATGAGCGAAAACAGCGACGACATCGAAATAAAAAATGAATCCTCCTTCTCTGCGACGGCCCCGAAGAGCGGCCCCTATACCGGCGTTCTTATCTTTCGGGATCGAAATTCCAATAAGAAAGTCGAATGGTTGAGCGATTCATCGGGAATGCTAAGAGGCGTTATCTATCTCCCCAACGGCAAATTTACTTCATCCTCTCTTTTAAACGTGGACCCGCAGATAACGCCCGACCAGTCATGCACGGTGCTGATCGCCAACGAGATCGAACTTGGCGACGGCAGCACGGTATCCATCGACCTGACCAGCACCGATTGCCGCAAAAACCTGCCGGCGCCCTACAGCCGCGGCATCGTCCTGTTGCAGTAGCGTTAGCGAAAACCCCAATTTTCGACCCACAACGTCGTCGGGAATTGGTGGCCGGTGGGGATGACGCCGGTGAGCCATTTCGGAAGGATATGGGGCTCGGCGCGGAAATAGAGGGGGATGGCCGGCAGATCTTCGGCGTATAGGTACTGAAGACGGCGCCAAAGTTCACGGCGCTTGTCGCGGTCCAACTCCACCTCGATGGCGTCGATCAAAGCGTCCATGTCGGGATTGCGGTAGCCGGTGTAGTTTTGCCCTGCGTAGCTGTTGTCAACGGTCGGGATGTGGTCCGAGTGAAGCGTCGTGCGCGGCACGCTCTCGGGCGCGCTGATCCAGGCGAACATGGCCATGGCAGAGAAGCGCCGCTCCGAGACCGTTTGGCCGAAAAACACACGGGCCGGCTGGTTGCGGATGCGGACGTCGATGCCGATATCCTTCCACTGACTTTGCAGCACCTGTTGCACCATCTCCCGCGAGCGGTTGCCGGCGGTGGTCATGATCTCTAGTACCAAAGGTTCGCCGGCGGCGTTGTGGCGGATACCGCCACGCAGGATTGACCAACCGGCCTCGTCAAGGAGACGCACCGCCGTTTCCGGATCATGGGCGTAGCGCGGAATATCCTCGGCGTAGATCCAGTCCAGCGGATTGACACCCGAATGGGCGACCGGCTGACGGCCGGCGAACAACTGGGTGCTGATGGCGTCGCGGTCGAGAGCTTGCACGAGGGCGCGGCGTACGCGCCGGTCGGCCAGCACCGGATTGTCAAGGTTGAGGTCGATGTGCTCGTAGACCAGGCCGGATTTGTACTGAATGGCGAAGCGGTCGCCATGCCGCCTCTCCATGGCGATGGCCTGGTCGAGGGTCAGTCCCAACTCGCCGGCAATCATGTCGATGGCTCCGGACAGCAGATTGGCCTCCAGCGCCGCCGTATTCTCGATGACGCGAACGATGATACGATCGAACGCCGGCTTGGCGCCCCACCAATGGGGGTTGGCGGTGAGCACCAGGTGTGAACCGGATTCCACGTCCGACACGAGATAGGGTCCGAGCCAGAGGCCGGGATTGCCGGTATCGGTCTCGTAGGCGGTCTTGAAGCGGTAGGTCTCGGGTTCGGCGAACGCCGATGTCTCGATGTGGGCGGGCAACAGGTTGAAGGAACCGAGGTCATTGTAGTCGAAGGTCAGCTTGTCGAAATGCAAGGTGAAGGTTTTGTCGTCCACCACGTCGATGGCGTAGAGGCGGCGATAAAACTCCTTTGGAACGACGCCGCTCTTGTCGTGACGCCCGACCCGCCAACTGAACAGCACGTCCTTGGTGGTGACCGGCTCGCCGTCACCCCAGACCGCTTCGGCAAGCAAGGTGACGGTAACGGCGATCCCCTGCTTGCCGTCGGGCGTGGTTTCCGGCACTGCCTTGCCGTTTTCGATGATCGGCAACTTGGTGCACACCATGCAGACGAGTTTCCAGTCTTGGTCGTAAACGGTGATGGGCCGCTGCGCCATGCCGAGCACATAGCTCTTGGCCATCATCGCATCGATACCGGGATGCAGGGTGGAGGGGAACTGGGTGATCCCGATCACCAGTTCGCTTTTCGCGGCGCGTACGGGCGTGGTTAGCGCGGTGATGGTAACGGCCACCAACAGGAACAAACGGATGAGAAACGGCAACGTCGCTTTGCGCATGCTGTGCCCACATTCAAAAGCAGACCCTACCACGCCGTAGCGTCGGTTTCGAAGAGGTCGTTTCCCCGCGTGTTCACTGCCGGTGAACGACGCCATCGGCTCAAGCCGGCCCGTAACTCATGCGGCCTGTGTGATTGGCCCGAACGACCAGCAATAAGAATGAGTCACTTACACCATCCGACACCGAACGTCTTGGATTGCCACGCCGGCTGCGCCGGCTCGCAATGACGACCTAGGATACTTTTCCTCGTCATCGCGAGGCGCGTCAGCGCCGTGGCGATCCACAACGCCTCCAAACGTCCCGGGTTGGTTCGTCGCCCGAGGTCAAAAGCACCTACAAAATTTGTAGCCTTATCAATATCTTTACCGACAATGGGTGCCTTTCGAACAAGACGATGCGGCCAACCGTTTCCGGTTTGCCGCATCTTGGAGGGGAGGTCGGCTTTGGAGATGGTTACTGCTTCTGAGCAGGCGGGCCGTCCATGTTTCGGCCGCCGCGGGGTTTCATTATTTGCAGATCATCGTCGGTGATCACGCCGTCGCCGTTCTTGTCCAAACGCTCGAACCTTCTCTCATGGAACACATCCGTTTCCGCCGTGGTGACGATCCCGTTACCGTCGGTGTCTAGGCGTTTGAACATACGCTCCATGCGTTCGGCACGGCGCGCGTCGGCAGCGGCTTTGAATTCCTCGAACGTCACTTCGCCGTCACCGTTGGCGTCCGCCGTCGTGAAGCGGTCCATATGAGCAGCATCGAATTCCTCGCGCGTGATCGTGCCGTCCTCATCGGTGTCGAACTGCTCCATCATCCTCGCACCGGGTCCACCCGGGCCACCGGGACCGCAATCACCGTCCCGCCGACCGGCGACAGCGTCGGAAACACTCAAGAGACCGATGGCGAGGGCAAGAGCGGACGCCGTGGCCAAAACCGTGTTGCGTTTCATCGTATTCTCCTTTTCATCGTTTGCGCCGAAGGCGCCGTGTTCGCGTTCGATGCTATTAAGCTAGCCATGTTCTGTTTCAGGACAATGTCGCGCGACCCGTAATTGTGTAACAGCCTGTTACAAACGGCTGGGGAGCAACAAACGGATACAGAATTTCCGGCCCGGCCTCCAGATGCGCGACTATACTCCCTTGTCATGGCGACTGACTCAAATGCGCATATACTCGTGGTGGACGATGACCGGGAAATCCGGACCCTGTTGTCGCGTTATCTGGCAAAAGAAGGGTATCGGGTCACGACCGCCGCGGACGGGCGCGAGATGCGCAAGGCCATCGACGATTGGGCCATCGATCTCGTCGTTCTCGACCTCATGTTGCCGGGCGAAGACGGACTGAGCTTGTGCCGATCGCTGCGCGCTCGTTCGGAGTTGCCGGTGATCATGCTCACGGCGCGGGGTGACGAAATCGATCGCATCATCGGCCTGGAGATGGGGGCGGACGATTATCTGGCGAAGCCGTTCAATCCGCGCGAGCTGCATGCGCGCATCCGCGCCGTTCTGCGCCGGGCCGGTTCGTTGGATCGGGGGGAACGCGGTAGCGATGTCCGTTTCGGCGACAAGCCGGAGGTCTTGGTGTTCGAGGGCTGGCGCCTGGATCTGAGCGCCCGTGAGCTGACGTCGCCCGACGGATTGCTGGTGCCCCTCAGTAGTGGCGAGTACGACCTGCTCGTCGCCTTCGCGCGACACCCGACACGGGTCTTGAGCCGGGAGCAACTCCTGGACTTGGCGCGCGGCCGCGACGCACAGCCGTTCGACCGTAGCATCGATGTCCAGGTCAGCCGCCTGCGACGCAAGATAGAGCGCGATCCGCGCGACCCGCGGCTGATCAAGACCGTGCGTGGCGGCGGCTATGTCTTCACGCCAACGATCGAGAAGTTCTGATGCGCCTGTGGCCCGACACCTTGGTAGGGCGCGCCATTATCGTCGTCCTCTTCGGCGTCGTCGTCTCCAACTTGGTGGCGCTTGGAATGTTCGAAAGCGAACGGTTTGGAGAGGTGACAGGGGATCGCATCCGGCTGGTGGCGGAACGGGTATCTGCGGCGGTCGATACGCTGGAAGACACCGCGCGCCAGGAAAGACCGTGGGTGATCCGAACCTTGCGCAGCCCCGGACTCCGCCTTGCGCGGTCGAGAAAACCGTGGGTGGAAGATGAGAAGAGTGATTGGCGCGTGCGGGCCCTGCGCCGGGCGCTTGTGGAGGAAATCACGATTGAGGACGATCGCCGGCTTCGCCTCCGCGTTGTCGGGGAGGACGAGGCCCGCCGTTGGCTCGAAGAACGTCGAAACCAAACCGAGCCCAGGGGGCGAATGCTTCACCGCGACCATTTCCCGCCTGCTTACCTGCCTGTCGAACTGCTCGCGGGATCGGTGGAATTGCGTGACGGAACATGGCTCAGTTTCGCGGCTTTTCTACCGCCGCTGCAACCAGTGTGGGCCAGCCGTTTCGCACTCATTGCGCTGTTGACGACGGCGGCGGCCGTCGCCGCCTCGGTATGGGCCGTTCGGCGCGCCACCAAACCACTGTCGACCCTGGCCACCGCCGCCGAACGTCTGGGAATGGATGTGGACGCGCCGCCCATGGTCGTGCAGGGGCCGCGCGAGGTGCGCACCGCCGCCCTCGCCTTCAACAACATGCAGGGGCGATTGCAGTGCTTCGTCAAGGACCGCACGCAGATGCTTGCCGCCATCTCGCATGATCTGCGCACGCCGCTGACCAGAATGAGACTACGCGCGGAGCTGGTGGAAAATGCCGAAGACCGCGACAAGATGGTCGCCGATATCACCGATATGGAAGCGATGATCGCCGCCGCCCTGTCGTTCATTCGTGACGAAGTGACGCAAGAGGCTCGGAAGCCAGTCGATCTGGCCGCCCTACTCGAAAGCATCTGCGACGACGCGCGCGAGGCGGGGGCGGACGTCAGCTACGAAGGACCGGACCACATCCCCTTCCTCGGCCGCGTTCTGGCGTTGAAACGGGCGTTCACCAATCTCATCGACAACGCGGTGACCTACGGCGGCCGTGCCCGGCTGATGACGACGGTGAATGCCGACACGGTGACCGTGTCGATCGACGATGACGGACCGGGCGTGCCGGAGCCCGATAGGGAACGCGTCTTCGAGCCGTTCACGCGACTGGATGAGTCGCGAAACCGGGAGACGGGCGGCATGGGGCTCGGCCTGGCGGTAGTGCGGTCCGTGATCCGCTCTCACGGTGGTGACGTTACGCTCGCCAATCGCCCCGACGGTGGTTTGCGCGTCACCGTGTCCCTCCCCACGGGGCGTTGACAAAACCGGTGAGGATCACTTCCAGATGGGCTTGCCCGAACCCGGCAGGCCATAGCGGGACCATTTCTCCGTGACCAAGCGGATGACATCATCATTCATACGAATTCGCCGGCCCCACTCGCGCTTGGTTTCGGGGGGGATCTTGGCGGTGGCGTCGATGCCGAGTTTGCTGCCCAGCCCCGATTCCGGCGACGCGAAGTCCAGGTAGTCGATCGGTGTGTTCTCGATGACCGTGATGTCGCGGGCCGGATCGACGTTGGTGGACATGGCCCAAATGACATCGTTCCAGTCCCGCGCGTTCATGTCCTCGTCCACCACGATGACGAACTTGGTGTACATGAATTGCCGCAGGTACGACCAGACGCCCAGCATGATCCGCTTGGCGTGGCCGGGGTAGGCCTTGCGCATGGACACCACGGCGACGCGGTACGAACACCCCTCCGGCGGCAACCAGAAATCGACGATCTCCGGGAATTGCTGGATCAACAAGGGCACGAACACGTCGTTGAGCGCCTCGCCGAGCACCGACGGCTCGTCGGGCGGTCGGCCAGTGAAGGTGGACAGATAGATGGGGTTCTTGCGCATGGTGATGGCGGAAACGGTGAACACCGGAAACGGCTCAATGGCGTTGTAGTAGCCGGTGTGATCGCCGTACGGCCCCTCATCGCCGTAGTCGTCGAGGGAAACGTGGCCTTCGAGAACGATCTCGGCCTCGGCCGGCACCTTGAGCGGCACAGTCTTGCAGGGGACCAGCTCGACCTTGGCGCCGCGCAAGAGGCCAGCGAACTGATACTCCGACACGGTGTCGGGAACCGGTGTCACGGCGGCCAGGATGGTGCCGGGGTCCGCGCCGATCACCGCCGCGGCCGGCAGCGGTTCGCTCCGCTCCCGTTTCCAGCGGGCATGGTGTTGGGCGCCGCCGCGATGCTTGAGCCACCGCATGTAGGTGGTGTTGCGGCCGGTCACCTGCATGCGGTAGATGCCGAGGTTGGGCACGTCCCGCTTATCGCCGGCGCCGTCGAC
>JAHCKI010000106.1 GCA_026125865.1 Rhodospirillales bacterium | reverse complement strand
CGGAGGCGTAATCCGCCGCATGGTTTTCGGCGTCTTCCGCCGAATGGTGGCGATCGGCTATGGTATCGATGCCTAACGAGGAATATCCATGCCCGACTACCGTCGTTACCGCGTGCGGGGAGGTGGCTATTTCTTCACCGTCGCCCTGTTGCAGCGCCGCGGCAATCGATTGCTGATGGAGCGGATCGATCTTCTGCGCGAAGCGGTGCGGCATGTTCGCAACGCCCGACCGTTCATGATCGATGCCTGGGTCGTCCTACCCGAGCATCTGCACGCGGTGTGGACCTTGCCGGAGGGTGACGACGACTTTTCGACACGTTGGCGTCTGATCAAAACGTACTTCGTCCGCGGACTTCCGCCGACGGAGAAACGATCACGAGTGCGACAGCGGAAGGGAGAGCGCGGTATCTGGCAGCGCCGATTTTGGGAGCACACGATCCGGGATGACGCGGACTTTGCCGCCCATATGGACTATGTTCATTTCAATCCCGTCAAACACGGCCTCGTCGCCACCCCCGCCCAATGGCCGCATTCGACGTTCCGCGCCTGCGTCGAACGTGGGTTGTATCCGCCGTCCTGGATCGGCGGAGACCAAAACCTCGTCGTGGGGGAGCCCGGTGAATAAAAGCATCCGGCAGAATACGCCTTCGTCTATTCTGCCCTACGCAGGCTCGCTGAGCCCTTCCGGTGCACGGGGGTGGCTCAGTGTCAGGGGGAGTCCCACGCGCGGAAAGGATTGGTGATTTCGCGCCGATGGGGCACAAATGGCCACGAATGGGGCCGGAATGGCGGAGGGGGAGTACAGGGACGTGGCGTCGGGTGAAATAGAACCGCCGGTGGATCCGGTGGCGCCGAGCGATGAATTGGCGCGCGAGTTGGAGCAGGTGGCGGCGAGCGCCGCCGCGTTGCGCGACATCCTGGCGCGGGTCAATCTTCTCCCCGACGACTTCCCGAAAGACCATCTCGACGCCTTGGCGGCGACCTTGGAACGTGCCCCCGGCATGTCGGCCGATGGCGCCCTGCACGCGCTCACCTACGCGCGGCCGAAGCTGTCGCAGACGCGACGGCGCTGGGTGGAGATTCCGCGCGACGAGGTCGAGTACCCGGACGTACCCCGTGGCGGCGCCATCGACACGGCCATTCGCGGTCTGATCGCCGACGTGGACACGGCCCGCGAATGGTACGACGCCCCCCGTCAGGATATCGCCGAGGCTTCCGCCGTTCCCGAAGGCGCCGTGGCGGCGGGCGGAACGCCGGACGTGGCGGACCTCGCCGAGCGCACCCGAAAGATCGCCGACGACAGTGGCGCAATCGCCGATGAATTGGAGGCGGGCGCCACGGACGAGTCCGTTCGCGCCGACAATCTCGTGCGCCGCGTGCGCGATGTGGAAATCCTATCGCGCCAGGAGGAGATCGAGCTGTCGGCGGCGCAACCGCGTCTCCGGTTGATCGACCAACTCAATCGAGGCGTGAAGAGAGCGTTTCCCTACGCGATTTTTGCATTGCGGGCTATTCGTGTCGGCGCCGATTTTTCGAAGGTTTTCTTCGAGCGCTTCGGGAACATCATGACGCGCATGACGACCGTCTGGTGCGAGGAAATCAGCAAGGGTACCGTTGAGCTCGAAAACTTGATCGAGCGGTACAGGAAGGAATGGTCGGAAAAGCCAAAGGCCACCGGAGCGGGGTCCGACTTCAGTATTTTCCGTGATGTGGATGGGCCTTGGTGTCCGGAGATGGTGGTGATTCCGGCGGGATCGTTCATGATGGGTACGCCCGACGACGAGGAGGGGCGGGACGAAGACGAGGGACCACGACACGAGGTGACGATTGGCTACCGATTTGCGCTGGGCCGCTACGCGGTGACGTTTGAGGAGTATGACCAATTTTGCACCGCATCCGGGTGGAATACTCCCGATGATGCGAATTGGGGTCGGCGCCGACGGCCGGTGATCAACGTCAGTTGGCACGACGCCCAGGCCTACGTAGCGTGGCTGTCGCGGGAAACGGGACAGCGGTATCGATTGCCGAGCGAGGCGGAGTGGGAATATGCCTGCCGTGCCGGCACAACGACACCCTTTTCCCTCGGCGAGACGATCTCTACAATTAAAGCCAACTTCGACGGCAACGTGAAATACGGCAAGCGCGGGAAAAGCACCTATCGCAAGAGGACGGTTCCCGTGGGCAAATTTCGGGGGAACCCCTGGGGTTTGCACGAGATGCACGGCAATGTCTATGAATGGGTGGAGGATCATTGGCACGACAGTTACCAAGGGGCGCCAAATGACGGATCCGCTTGGATAAATATTGAACGAATTTTTTCCGATTATCGTCGCGTAATGCGCGGCGGTTCCTGGGGCGACGTTGCAAGGATCGTTCGTTCCGCTAGCCGCAGCAAGTTCGATCCTGTCAGTCGTAGCAACGTCATTGGGTTTCGTGTTGCCAGGACCCTTTATTAGCTCGCGTCGCAGATTAGCTATGGCGTAATCCGCCGCATGCATTTCGGCGTTGTCATGCGTCGGAATACGCCTGTCGGCTATTCCACCCTCACCCTGGGTCAGTTGCAGCTTGACCAGCGGGGGGCGGGGCTTATCTACGCTAAGCGGGCTCCGTGGCCGGGAGCGATGGGGGGCCGGTTTTGGCGCCGCGAGAGCGGCTCGGTTCCAGCTAAATGCGTGAATAGTATGAATAGAAATACGCCCAGGAGTAGTATGTAGCGAAATCAATATCTTACAGGCGTTTTTTCCTACAAATGAATACTTTTGCATACGGTTTGCGACGCGAAAATGACACATTCGCAATAAGATCAAAGGCTTGGCGGCGAATCATCTGTGTGAAACCGTGCTTTTTCCGTGTCGAATCGCGTCGAAACGGACACAAAATCAGTAGAGATATCAGTGAGAAAACTCGACTCAGGGTTGCGCCGTTCAGGAGACCGAGCGCAGCAGCAGGCCGAGGGCGCCGACCATGGCGGCCATGGCCATCAGGGTTCCGAGGAACAGCCGAACGATGCGTTCATGGTCGGGGGTGCGATGGAAGAAGAACCATGCGAGCCCGAACAGGGCGACGGCGAAGGCGCTGACCACGTCCATGATGACGGCGAGACGATGACGGTGCCGGTGGCGGGCTTGGGCGCCGGCGGTTTACGGTTCGCCGGCGAGTTGCTGGCGGAACCGGCGGAGCCAGGCGAGGCGGGAGTCCAGGTCGCCGATGTCCTGATCGAGCCAGGCCACCAGGAAACCGGGGTCGCTGGCGTGGTGCGCCCGCAGATCCTCGAGCCGCGCCAATTCCTGTTCGCAGCAATCGATGAGCAGGTCGCCCTGGGCAATCCGCTGTTCCGGCGGCAGCAGGTGCAGGAAGCGGAACTTGAGGGCGATGACCAGTTTGTTGAGCGCCGTATCGGCGGCGCGCAGATTGGCGGTGATCAGCGCCCGCAATTGCTCGTGTCCCGCCTCGGTCAAGTGGAGGAGGGCGTCGTCGCCGTCGCCATCGGCCGCCACCAAGCCTTCGTATTTGAGGAGTTCGATGGAATGCCCCATGATTTCGGACGACGGCCCGATCACCCGGCTGATGAAATGGCGGATGGTCACGGCCAGGGCGCTATAGGCCATGGGCTCCAGGGCCAGTGTCCCGAGCGCGGCCAAGCGGATCGCTTCCTTGGGAGTCAGTGTGTGGTCGGCGTACATGTCCACTCCGGCAAGCGGTCGTCTCGACGATGATAGCACGGCAACGGTCGCGAAACCATGATCCCGCAAATGCGGGCGCGTGTCCAGATGGCGATCCGATGACCGCGCGGGGATGGGTCGCGCGTCGCTTACGCCGCCGCCTTGAGGCCGAGGCGCATCCACACCTCCTGCAAGGACGCCACCAGATGATCCATGTGCCGGTCGGTGTGCAGCGGCGACGGCGTCAGGCGCAGGCGTTCCGTACCCCGCTCGACGGTCGGATAGTTGATGGGCTGTACATAGACCCCGTGATTGGTCAGCAATTCGTCGCTGGCGCGCTTGCACAGCAGCGGATCGCCGACGAGGACCGGAACGATGTGCGATGGCGACGGCATCACCGGCAGACCGGCGTTGCCGAGGCGGTACTTCAGGGTCGCCGCCCGTTCCTGATGGCGCTCGCGAAGCTCATTGTTGCTTTGCAGGTGGCGCACGCTGGCCAGCGCGCCCGCCGCCACCGCCGGCGGCATGGCGGTCGAGAAAATGAACCCGGTACCGAAAGAGCGCACGACGTCGATCAAGGCGGCCGAGCCGGCGATGTAGCCGCCGACCACGCCGACCGCCTTGGCCAGCGTTCCCTGGATGACGGTCAGCCGGTCCATGACGCCGTCGCGCTCGGCGACGCCGGCGCCCCGCGGGCCATAGAGGCCGACCGCGTGCACCTCGTCGAGGAAGGTCATGGCGCCATGGCGATCGGCGACATCGCAAATCTCGCCGATGGGCGCGATGTCGCCGTCCATGGAGTACACCGATTCGAAGGCCACCAGCTTCGGGCGCGCCGGATCGCTTGCCGACAGCAGGGAATCCAGGTGGACGACGTCGTTGTGGCGGAAGACTTGCTTTTCGGCCTTGGAGTGGACGATGCCTTCGATCATGGAGTTGTGGTTCTTGGCGTCGGATAGCACCAGGCAGTCCGGCAGCAAATGGCACAGGGTGGACAACGCCGTCATGTTGGCGACCCAGCCCGATCCGAACAGCAGCGCCGCCTCGCGCTGGTGCCACGCCGCCAGTTCCCGCTCCAGGAGCACGTGATAGTGGTTGGTCCCGGAGATGTTCCGCGTTCCGCCGGCGCCGGCGCCGCAGCGATCCAGGGTCTCGTGCATCGCCGCGAGCACGTCGGGATGCTGGCCCATGCCGAGATAGTCGTTGGAGCACCAGACGGTGATGGCCCGTTCCTCGGCGCCCATGTGGCAGGTGGCGCGCGGGAAGCCGCCCGCGTGGCGCTCCAGGTCGGCGAACACCCGATACCGTCCCTCGCGCTTCAGCGCCGAGATCCGCTCTTCGAAAAATGACTGGTAGTCCATCAACACCTTCCTTTTCGGAACCGCGACCCTAACAGGTTTTCATTCGCGATCGCAAAAAAATGAAAGTGAAGCCAAGAATCACGATTGAACGAGACCGGTGTCCCGGACCCAGGTCCAGGTTTCGTCCAGGGCGGCGCCAAAGCTCGCCAGCATCTCCTCGATTTCGCCGGCCTCGATGATCAGCGGCGGGGAGAAGGCGAGCACGTCACCCGGCAACGGCCGGATGATGAGGCCGTGCGCTTCGGCCCGTTTGGCGAGGGAGGCGCCGACGCCCAACGCCGGATCGAACGATTCCCGGGTCTCCTTGTCGCGGACCAATTCGACCGCGCCGACGAGGCCGACGCCGCGCACCTCGCCCACCAACGGGTGATCGGCGAAGCGCCGGAGGCCGTTTTGAAGCACCGGCGAAACGCTGCGGACACGGCCGACGATGTCCCGTTCCTCGTAGATCTTCAGGGTTTCGAGGGCAACGGCGGCTGCCACCGGATGGCCGGAGTAGGTGAACCCGTGACCGAAGACGCCGATCTTGTCGCTCTCCTGGAGCATTGCTTGCCAGATGGGCTCTGAGATCATCACCGCCGAGATGGGAATGTAGCCCGACGACAGCGCCTTGGCGCAAACGATGATGTCCGGGCGGATGTCGAAGGTTTGGCAGCCCCAAAGGTGGCCCGTGCGGCCGAACCCGCAGATGACCTCGTCGGCGACGAGAAGGATGTCGTAGCGTTGCAGGATCGGCTGTATGCGCTCGAAGTAGGTCGCCGGCGGCACGATCACGCCACCGGCGCCCATGACCGGCTCCGCGAACATGGCGGCGATGGTGTCGGGGTCTTCGGCCAGGATGAAGTCCTCCAGGGTTTCGGCGAGGCGCTCGGCGAACGCCTCCTCGCTTTCCCCCGGCAGCGCCTCCCGATAATGATGCGGGCATTCGGTATGCAGCATCATCGGCAACGGCAGGTCGAAATCACGATGGTTGGCGGGAAGGCCGGTCAGGCTGGCGCTTGCCACCGTTACCCCGTGGTATGCGCGCCGCCTGGATATTATGCGTTTCTTTTCAGGGCGATTGAGTGCGTTGTTGTAGTACCATATGAGCTTGATCGCGGTGTCGTTGGCTTCGGAACCCGAGTTGGCAAAAAAGGCTTTCGACATGGGCACGGGCGCCATGGAGATCAGCTTCTCGGCCAAGTCGATGGTGGGGGCCGCCGCCTTGCTGCCAAAGCCGTGATAGAAGGGCAGGTTGCGCATGGCTTCGGTGGCGGCGGTGACCAGCCGCTCCTCGGACCAGCCGAGGGACGTGCACCAGAGGCCGGCCAAGCCCTCGATATAGCCCTTGCCGGTTTCATCGTACACGCGCACCCCGTCGCCGCGGACGATGACCAGGGGACCTGTCTCCAGATGGCGTCGCAGGTGCGTGTAGGGATGGGCGCTATAGGCGATGTCGCGGGCCGCGGGCGAATTGGGGGAGGGGGTGGACTGCTGTGTGGGTGTCATGGTGCCGGCTCCGAAATCTGGGTTCCGAGCTTGGTTTTACACCAATCGTGAGATGGCGGGGCTGTATTTCCGTATTTAGGCGTAATCTACGGCCTCGCGAGGCGCATCCGATTGAATCCAGGCTTTCATGCCGCCGGCGAGATGATAGACGCGATCGAGACCGGCATCCATGGCCGCTTGCAACGCCAACGCGGAACGTTCGCCATAGGCGCAATAGAAGATAATGGGGCTGCTGGTCCGCGCCATGAGGTTGGTCAACGCCGAGCTTGGCGTCAACGCGCCGTCCAGCTGCTGGTAGGGGACATGAATGGAGTTTGGAATGATACCGTCGCGGCGTCGTTCGCTGTCCTCGCGCAAATCGATCCAAAGCGCGGTTCCGTCCCGGAGATAGGCGAGGGCTGCTTCCATGCCCAACGACTTCTCGGCGATTTCCGTCGGCAGGCGTGTCAGTCCGAGCGTCAGGTTGGCGGGGACGGCCACGTCCATCATTTTCGGATCGGCGAGATTCAGATTGTTCATGATCGTCGCGTATTCTTCGGCTGAACTTACCTGCAAGCGAGGATTGTGGCGGCGCTCCTCACCGATGGTGCTGACCGTATCACCCTTATAGTCATGTCCCGGATAGACGAGGGAGTCGTCCGACAGTCGGAGGAGCTTTCCGAACAGGGAATTGTACGCCTGATGGGAATCTCCGTTCTGGAAGTCGGTACGGCCGGTGCCTCGGATCAGCAAGGTGTCACCGGTGAAGACACGGTCGGGAATGGTGAAACAGTATGAATCGTCGGTATGGCCTGGGGTGTAAAGAACGCCCAACTCGACGCCGTCGATGGCGATGCGGTCTCCTTCATCAACGCGCATGGACACGACATCCACCTGGCTGCGTTGACCCATGACGGTGATACAGCGGGTTCGATCGCGAAGAACGGCAAGGGCGCTGATGTGATCGGCGTGGACGTGCGTGTCGATCGCCTTGACAAGCTTCAAATTCAACTCGGAGAAAAGTTGGAGGTACCGCTCAACCTTCTCCGCGACGGGGTCGATGATCAACGCCTCGCGCCCAGGCGCCGCCGCGAGGAGGTAGGTATATGTGCACGATACGCTGTCGAACAATTGGCGGAACAGCATCTTCCGGTTTACCTGTCAGCCCCAACCAACAATTGGCCCCAGCTAAGAACT
>JAHCKI010000105.1 GCA_026125865.1 Rhodospirillales bacterium | reverse complement strand
CATCCGGTTCCGCACGCCTGCTGCTGGCGTGCGATATCGTCACGGCCGGCAGCGGCGAGGTCATGGGGAAGCTGGGACGGGGATCCTCGCGTGCAGTGGTCAATACCCACATCAGCATGACGGCCGATTTCACCCGCGATCCCGATCGGCCGTTCCCGCGCGATGCGCTGATCCAATCCATTACCAGGGCGTGCAATGGAGACCCGGACACAGACGGGAACGCCGTTGCGTTCGCGGATATGACGGAGCTGGCGACGGCTCTCCTCGGCGACGCCATCGCAACCAACCTGTTCATTGTCGGCTTTGCCCACCAGAAAGGATGGCTTCCGGTATCGGCCGACGCGATCGAACGCGCTATCGAACTCAATGGCGTTGCCGTCGATCTCAACCGCAACGCGTTTCGTTGGGGCCGTCGCGCGGCCCACGATGTCGAGGGCACCCGCCGTAGCGCCGGTCTGACCGTGCAACGGGAAACCGACGCCGAACGCGCGGAGTCCCTGGACGCCATCATCGCCCGCCGGGTCGAGGAATTGACGGCCTATCAGAGCGCCCGCTACGCCCGCCGCTACGTGGCCCTGGTCAACCTTGTGCGCGAGACCGAAAGCGCGCGCGTGCCCGGCACTGACGGCCTCGCCGCCGCCGTCGCCCAAGGCTATTTCAAACTGATGGCCTACAAGGATGAGTATGAGGTGGCGAGGCTTTTCACCGACGGCCGTTTCACCGCCGACCTCGCACGCGATTTCGAAGGCGATTTCAAGATCTCCTTCCACTTGGCGCCACCGCTGTTGGCGCGGAGGGACCCGGCGACCGGTCACCTGAAGAAGCGCGAGTACGGTCCGTGGGTGATGGCGACATTCCGTCGGCTGGCGCCGTTGAAGGTACTACGGGGCACGCCGTTGGACGTTTTCGGGTATACGGCCGAGCGAAGGCGCGAACGCGGGTTGATCCGCTCCTATGAGGCGACGGTGCGCGAACTGATCGCCGGCTTGAACAGGGACAACCATGAGTTGGCCCGAGAGATCGCCTCTCTGCCGCGGAAAATCCGGGGTTTCGGGCACGTCAAAGAGCAAAACATCCGCCAAGTCGAAGCCAACCAAACCGCGCTTCTGGAGGCATTTCGACGTCCCCATTCGCGCGCGCACGCCGCGGAATAGGGAGCGCAAGCCCTCCCCATTTGCGGGCGCTCGGCAAAAGAATACAACCATTAGTACTTTTTTCTCGCTACTTTGGCTGGTTCGCGATATCATGCCTTGCATAAGATGCCGGGACAAAACAAAGGGGCAAAGCCAGTGGCGACCGACGATACGGGTCAGCACGGGGATTCTACGCCAGGCAATGGTAAATTGCCTAAGACCGACAACACTACGGCCGCGTTGGCCGATGTAACGGCTCGCCTCCAGGCGCATTCCGAATCGCTGCGGCGTGACATCCGCCGCCTGCAGCAAGCCCTCGCGGACATCAACAGCGCCATGTCCATGTCGATGCAGAGCGTGGACAAGATGCGCGCCAATACCGAACGGTTGCATCGGGCATTCGGTCCGCCGAAGCGGCCGACGGCGGCCCCCATCGGTCGTCGTGCGGCCGACACCGCGGCGCCGCAACCGCCGATCGCCGAGAGGCGCGCCGAAGCGGACCGCCGCGCCAGCCTTGACCGCCGCCGTCCCACATCCGAGATCAGCGGACTGCTACGCTGGATCGAGGGCACCTCTCTCGATCGCCGTCGCGGCAGCGAGCGACGACGACTGGTGGACCGCCGCTGCCCCGAATTCGGCATGTCGGTTGCCCGCTTGTCGAGCAGACAACGTACGTCCGAGCCGCCGCCGCGGCCGACGGCCAACAACATCGTTTCCTTGGCGGCCGTCCGCGCCGAACGGAAACGAGCCTCCAAAACGGAGTAGTCCGGCAATTCGATCCGATCCGTAAGGAATAAATCGCCTCCAAACCCAAGAAACGCGCCGTGAAGAGCGCGATGCAACCTCTCAGACGAAGCGAGCTTACCTCAATTTCGACAAGGTTGAGGTGTACGCTATTGTTGACGGGAAATAAGTGATCCCTTGCTGATGTCATTCAACCAAAACGTATTTGGGTTGAGCGGTTAATCTACTAACTTGCCGTCAAATTTGCCGTCATCGATCAGGTTGAGTCGTCTGACCGCATGGGTTTGCGCTAGAGCAAAATGCGATCAAGTCGAGTCACTTGATCGCATGGGTTTGCTCTAGAAATCAATGATATAGAGCACGACTGTGCGATTAGGTTGATTGAACCCAATCGCACCGTGCTCTAGAAATCAATGATATAGAGCACGACTGTGCGATTAGGTTGATTGAACCTAATCGCACCGTGCTCTAGGAATCAAGGATATAGAGCGCGACTGTGCGATTTGGCGCAATCAGTCTCGTCGCGCCATGCTCCGGGGAACAGGTCCGAGACCAACCGACCCCCCACGGAAGCTAGTTTTATTCTTCTTATGGCTGATCTTGACATCATCCCAAACGGGTACTGAACACATAATTTGAGCAAAAGCCTATTTTTCATTTGTATTCTTCCTCTTTTAGTGCCATATCCCGTTTAGGACCCCTTCCCACGAAGGAAGGACTTATCGAGGAGAAATCAGACTATGGATAGTGCGTATACTGCCCCGCTCGGCCAAAGGATCCACGGACGGCGCAACGAACTAGGATGGAGTCAGGCGGAACTGGCCAAGCGTGCCGGTGTCAGCCAAGGAACCATCGCCCAGTTGGAAACGGCGGCCATTACGAGGACTAAGCACCTCGTTGAGATCGCTCATGCGCTCGGCGTATCGTCCGAGTGGCTGGCCAGCGGTCGGGGCGACAAGGAACAAAGTGCCACAATCGATCGAAACGCTTTACATGCGGCCATCTCGGGTGTTTTCGAGGCCAACCAATCTTTGCAGAACAGCATCGATGGCGACCGGTTCGCCGAAGTCTGCGTCGCGGTGTATGAAGAGCTTCAGGAAAGCCAGGACGCAAACGTTGATCCGCGAGCGCTGGCCGGAGCCGTCTTCCGCATGACACGTTCTTAATGGAATCCCAGTTGATGGGAATCAATCATCCGGAAGTTTTTGGTCTGGACCTTGGTGAGATCGGGTAACCCGTGGTCGACCAAATCCCATCAACAAGTTCCATTCATGCGAACAGCATTGAGATCATGAGTACGCCTCAATCAGGTTGGGGCAGTCTGATTGAAGCGTACTCCATCTCACGCGTTACCTACCCATAGTCCCTCTACCTACGCGTAATCGTTTTCGATGATCGCTTCGGCGCGACGGCAGAGTTCGCGACCGTAGTCGGTCCAGATGCCCTGACCCCAATAGCGATAGCAGCTTGTCTCCGCCGACAGGAGGTGAAACAGGGCATTGCGGTACCGTGGTTCGTCGGTTGCGTGCTTCGTCTTCAACACCTTCTCGAAAAACGCCGAACTGGCCTTGTCCATGGCGCTGAGCACGTCATCGTAGCCGCGCACCCAGGATAGATCGCTGGTCCAGCTCCCACCTTCCATGTGGAACTGGTGGTCGGCGCGTTTGCATTCCTCGATGACGGCCTTGAGCTTGTCGGACCCGTCGCCCGGCTGCATCCGATCCCAAATCTTTTTCTGATGGAGGGGCTGCACGACCGGCAGATCCTGGGGCTTTATGCCGGTGGCGAACAAGTGTTCGAGATACTCGGTCCCGTTCATGATGGGGGTGTTTGAACCGGAACACTCGCGCACGGCCTCGAAGTACTTGCCGGGGAATTCGTTCATCATGACACCACCGTTCTCGCCATCGGCGATCTGGGTGACCAAAGGCGGTACCTGCTTGCCGGCCAACTCCCAGCGATCCAGCGCCTTCGCCTCGTAATAGGGCTGCATCTGCGCCACCAGTTTGGTGTCAGAGCCCTGAGTCTTGATCAAAGCGATGATCTCGACGCTCTTGCCCGCGGCGTTGTGGCAGACCAGGCGGTGCGGCAGGTGTTTCTTTTCCGGTCCCCAGCCGGTTTCCGGATTTTCGACCGTGTGTTCTTGCACCATAACCCACTGGAAGCCGCAGTCCTTGAGGGTCTTGACGAAGTCGTAGGCGATGTCGGGCTGATTTGGCAAAGCCATCTCGGACGGCGAAAATCCCCGGACCCGGCCCAGCGCTTCGAGCCCGAAAATGGCGGCGAAGTGATGCTGCCATGCCTTGACGTGAAGGCGGAAATCCTGTGTCGGCGTCGACGGTGCCACGGCGTGCCCCCATGGGCACCCGAGCCATTCGACCGCGTGCCGATAGTCGGGGTTGCAGGTAATTCCCTTGAGCGTGTCGATGACATCGTGTTGCCCCATGTGCCGGAGCCCATGCAACAACGTCCCCGAGTACTCCAACATGGCGCGCGGCTGTTTGCCCTCGCCAATGAGTTGCGGGATGAACTCGCCGATGCGCTTGTAGCACCAGGCGAAGGCCGGTGCGTTGTAGTTGTCGCCGATATGCTGGTTATCCCACATGTCCTTCAAGTTGGAGATGATGTCCGCCGTCCTTAAATCGCCGCCGCCCGCCGGTATCAACGGTTGGTGCATATGGAGGGCAATGGTGAAGGCGGCCTTGATGCCGCCGAAATCGATGGTGCTGGCGGGCTTGAATGCGGGCTGCTTGGCGGCCGCCTTCATCGTCTGCTCAATCAGTTTTTCGGATCCCGCGATGTTGGGAATACCGTCGATGTACTCGGGAAGATCAGCTTGCGGTGTATCGTGCTTCGCGCGTGGGGGCATGGTTTGTGGATTCCGTTGCAGTGGACGTTGAGGCGGGTTGCCGGAGGATCTGATGGTCGGACGGAAAGCAGTTGAGTTCGCTGTTATTGGACCGAATTCAATCAATACCGCCACGCGGACGCAAGGCGAGAATCCACAGCGTTATTCTACTGGAGATTGTCAATGGCCTTATGACAGCGAAGGGGTGCGCGATGGAGCGTGCCGGTGAAGGCCGCGGGTGTCTCGCCTACACACCCATGTCGACGAAGGCGCCGAAGATGCGAGCGGCGGTGCTGTTTCCCACGAGCTGGTTGCTGTTGCCGTCATAGGTGTAGAGGCTGAACATGCTGACGTAGAGACTGCCCATGGCCTGGTTGAAGGCGATGGCGTCGGCAACCGCGTTCAATTGCTGCTGGCCTTCTTTTTGTATTTTGGCGCTCGCCTTTTCCTGCTCCAGAGCCAGCGCAATCGTCTTGTCGCCGATGTTTTTCAGGAGTTTGCTGGCGCGCGCCTCCTGGAACTCGATGGTCGTGACGATACCTTTGTAACTCTGAAGCTGATTCTTCAGCGTTGCATAGGCCGCATCCAAATCTACCATCGCGCGCTCGCGGCCGACTTCGGTCCCCAGCCCATCGTAGTACCAGGCTTCGACGATGCCGTTGCCCTCGACGGTGAGCGTTCCCGTGTACTGCGTCTCGCCCGCAGAATCGGGGGCGACCGTGAACGTGATTTCGTCGCCTGTCTTGCCGTCCAGGCGCAGCCCGTTCGCCAGATTCCCAGAGATGTTGGTGGCGTCGTCCGGATAGGACTCGTAGCGCCGCAACAGGTCGCCCGCGTAATCGGGCCGCCACACATAGCCCTCGGTATCGGTGATGTTGTAGCTGGTCCCCATGTAGTTTTGGTACACGCTGTACCGGGCGCCGTGGACGGAGACGGGAATGGCGAGGTCGCGCAAACCAATGTTGCCAAGCAAATTGGGTGAATCGGAACTGTAATCGGCCCGCGATCGAATCGACTTTAGATAAGAGTCGAAGGTGGAACGATAGCCCTCCTGCGTCGTATCGATCTCCGGATCGAGCCGCGCCTTGTTGACCGTTTGAATGAGGTTGTCGACCAACGACATCATGCTTTCCAGACGGCCGACCGCACCCTTGACGATTTTCTTGGCGTCGCCGAGTTCACCCTGGAAATCTTCCCACTTGTCCGTGTCACGGTTCACATTGTTGATCTTTGCCGCGTAATCGGAATTGCTGACGGCCATTTTCTCGGCCACGCGCTGGTTGAACTGCTGCTGGATACCGGCAAGCACGCTCGCCCGCTGGAAATCAAAGCCGCCAAGGCCGCCGATCGCCGAAGTCATGATCGTGTATCGCCGTCCGCTGTTTGCCGTTCAAACGAATACTTACTATTCAACGGCATTGGGGGTTAAAATTGGCTTAACGCCGGCTTTCCTTTGGACCTCGGTATGTCGAACCGGGACGCCAGAGCACGACCATGCGATTAGGCTTGATCAGCGTAATCGCATGGTCGTGCTCTATATCATTGATTTCTAGAGCAAACCCATGCGATCAAGTGAATAGGCTTGATCGCATTTTGCTCTAGCGCACGACTTCGGACTGGATCGGGACAAACGCGGAGGAATTCCATGAACGAGATTTACCATGCGCTGGTGCTCAACATGCACCAGCCGCCGAGCAACATGGACGAGCTGCTCGACGGCAATGAGTGGGAAGCCAAGGAAATCCTGTTCGCGTACGACCGCATGCCGCGTGCATTGTGGTCCTATGAAGACATCGCCCGGGTCCACCTGTCGTTTTCCGGCACGCTTCTGGAAACCCTGTCCAGTCCCAGCTTCCAGCGCCGCGCCTACGGCATTGTCGATTGCGGCTCGCTGTTGTGGGCGATGCAGAACCAGAAGCTTTTCGAGATCCTCGGCACCGGTTACTACCACCCGGTCATGCCGCTGATCCCGGAAGCGGACTGGGACGATCACCTCGAACGCTGGCAACAACTCGCCCGCCACGTTTTTTGGCGCAGCCACTTCGGCGGCTTCTGGCCGCCCGAGATGGGGTTCTGTATGGAAATGATCCCGCATCTCAAGAAATTCGGTTATCGCTATGTTCTTGTTGACAACGAATACGTCGATCCCGTCGACTCCATGTCGTGGCAGGAACTTCGCTACCGCCCGCACATCGCCGAATACGGCGGCGAGGAGATCGTCATCATCGTCCGTGACCGCGATCTGTCCAATGCCCAACTCGCGGGAATGGATTACGGCTGGTTCTACCATGAGTTGCAGGAACGCACGAAGTTCTGCGATTTTCCGCCCTTGGTAACCACGGCGACCGATGGCGACAACGGCGGATGGTTTCGTAATGTCAACCCCAGGGCGAATTTCTGGCAATACTTTTATCATGAGGCCCTGGAAGCGATCCGCCGGGGCGAGTCGGCGATGCGCCCCATCTTTCTCACCGAGTACCTGGACCGTTTCGGCGCCCATGGCCGCGTCACGGTGCGTCGTGGCGCTTGGAATACCGATGAACACCATGGCTGGAATTTCCATCAGTGGCAGGGATCGCAAATGCAGCGGGACGGGATGGCGCGGGTCGCCTCCGTCAGCCAGGATTTCCGTCACCTGTTGCAGCGCGCCTTGGCGGGCGGCGTGACGGATCAGGGAACCTGGTGGCACTTGGACCAGGCGCGCTGGCGCCTGCTAAGAGGCGAAACAAGTTGCTTCTTTTATTGGGGCGAGGCTTGGGTCCATCGCTCGCACCAGGATCTCGACGCCTGCGAGGGGCATATGAACGAGGTCCGCTGGTCGCTGCCGCAACTCCCCGACTCGCCGCCGTCATCGGCATCCGTGGAGGAATAGAGTACGAGCGTGCGATCAGATCGGCTCAATCTCTGATCGCACCGCGTTCTCGTCTTCCAGGAAAACGCACAGGTTTGCGATGAAATATATCGT
>JAHCKI010000104.1 GCA_026125865.1 Rhodospirillales bacterium | reverse complement strand
GCACGCTTTCATATGTATTCCGGGGGGAATGACTGTTCCGATAATGAGCCGGCGCGACTGCAATGGCGTTATTTCCGCCCGGCGGTGCTATATCAGAAAACCCGGACCACGAAGCGAAGAGCCTCACACGGCCGAGGAATGGCGTGCGTTGTTAGACCGATGCGTGAAGGCCGGTCGAGAAAACATGCTGGATGCCATTCGGTTGATTGTGCAAGGCCATGCCGGCGCGGCTCCATCGGAAGAGGCCAGGGACACGCTGAACGAGTTGCACGCAAACTCTGATTCGTTCATCGTTGATGCTCAACGGAGATGGCAGGAGCTGATAAATCCACTTCCGAGAGATGACGCGGCGAGGATGCCACTTGGCTACTACGAACTATCCTTTGAGATTCTCGATGTATTGCCCGCGCCCAGTTTAGTGGAGCTGCGGCGACGTTTGGATGCGGCCAAACAGATCAGGCATACAGGCTGGGGACCATTCGTCAGCCTACACAGAGAACCGTTTGAGCCGCAACCATTTGAGGGGCTCATCGAAACCTGGCTTGGTGCTCCTGACGACGGCAGACCATTACGAACTCCGGCGCACTGCGATTTCTGGCGCGCTCACCCGGACGGACGGTTGTTTCTTCAGCGGGGGTACGACGAAGACGAAAGCGAAGGTGTCCAAGCAGGATCGTGCATCGATGTCACGCTGCCGATCTGGAGGGTCGGAGAGGCCATGCTTTGTGTTGCACGGTTCGCGCGAAGCTTCGATGAAAATCCGACTTTCGTAGTGCGGTGCCACTACACCGGGCTTCAAAACCGCATTCTAACAAGCATCGGCCATCGACGGGTGATGTTCGACAATTACGTTTGCAATGACAGAGAAGCCACAGTCGAAACGCGGGCGGCTGCGACGGAAATCGATGATAACCTAGCGGAAGTCTTGCACCCCATGTTGGTGCCCTTGTACGAGCGATTCACGTTCTTCGAGTTGCCGATGCAAATTGTCATAGAAGAAACTGAACGGTTAAGGCAGGGGCGTTTTTGACGAACGGTCTTTGGTCCGGAATTGGCTAAACTCGGGCCATCCGATCACTTGGTCTGAACGGTCGAAAGCTGTTGGAAACCGGATTCGCGACCGCGCAAAAGGGAACCCTTTCGCGCGGTTCTTCCGCTATCCATGGTGCACAATCGTGTCTGACGGAAGTTGCCGAAGTCAAGCGGACTGATGGAGAGAGGGTGGCGATAAAGTTCGACTCACCGTCTCCGGGTCGCTCGCGATCGCCTTGTGATAGGCTCTGGAATCTCAGGATTTAGAGAACGCCCGCGCGGTGCTCCGGCGGGTTGGTCCGGTTCTGTGCGTTCCTGCTCCCAGTCCCGCAACGTGACGATCGGGATTTGATGCCGCGCCGCGAACTCTTCCCGTGTGAAGGCCAAGGGCGCGGCGTAGGGTTTTTGGGTTCTTCGACGTAACATGTGGAAATCGAACCGAAATCCGAGCCGTGCGTCGATGGGGGATGATGGCGCCTTTCGAAGGCGCCCATCTTCTCGCGTGAGAGTGTGCGCATGACCAAGCCCATGTAAAGACTGGCCTTTCGGCCACCGCCCAAGGGCGGCTCCGGTCTTGACATGGTCTTGCTCATGCGACCTGTGGCCACGAAGAGATTGAAGGAAACATGAGGCCCCCTTTTTTCTTTCCGGTAACGTCCCAAGGGAGGTTCTTGACGCTCCGCAGCTTTGCAAATGCGCCCAATACCAACCTTTCCACTGGAGGACTTCCACTGCCGGCGCCTGTCAGTATCCGGGAAGCGTTGGTGTCGTGTCGAGATGTTGCCCCGGATTACGCTGCGCTAATCCGGGCTACGGATACTCGCAAACGCGGTGGAAAAAAGGGATCGCCAACTCAACCGTGTCATCGCGAGGCGCGGGAGCGTCGTGGCGATCTATGTATCCGCTGCCGACCGCCGGCTCGCAAAGACGGTGGAAAAAAGCCACCGCCAACTCAACCGTGTCATCAACAGACGCGTGAGCGCTGGGGCGAGGCGCGGGAGCGCCGTGGCGATCCGCGTATCCGCCGCCGAACCGCCAGCGCGCCTCATCGCCGTCGTCGCCGATGGATTGCCGCGCCGGCTCCGCCGGCTCGCAAGGACGGTGGAAAAAGAGCACCGCCAACTCAACCGTGTCATCGCGAGGCGCGGGAGCGTCGTGGCGATCTATGTACCCGCTGCCGACCGCCGGCGAGCCTCTCCGCCGTCGTCGCCGATGGATTGCCGCGCCGGCTCCGCCGGCTCGCAAAGACGGTTTGGAGGACGCCGCCGACACTCTCACCAAATCCGTCGCCTGCGGCCCCCTCACCCAGCTGCGGGTAAGCCCCGGCGGCGGCATGAAGAAGGACGCCGTCGTCGCCGATGGATTGCCGCGCCGGCTCCGTCGGCTCGCAAAGACGGTGGGGATGGGGCGGCGGACGTTTAATGCTTTGTTATTGGCGCGGTTTTTATAAACCGCGGATCGAGGCTCGCAACTTTCGGGCAAACGCCCCATACTGCCGCCGCACTGATGTGGAGTACGCAGCAATGAGCAGGGTGGCCCTGGTTTTGTTGCTCGTTGCCGTTGTGGCGACGGCGACCACGGCTTGCGGCCGCAAGGGCGCACCGGAAGCGCCGCCAGGCTCCGACTTTCCCAAAACCTATCCGGCCTGGTAGCGGGATCGGAGCGCTCGGTGGATCATTTTCTTTATCGAGACGGCAGACTTCACGCCGAAGCAATCGCGATCGACGACATCGCCGACCATGTCGGAACGCCCGTCTACGTCTATTCGACGGCCACCCTGGAACGCCACTACGGGGTGTTCCGGTCGGCGCTCGACGGCATCGATCCGCTTGTCTGCTACGCGGTAAAGGCCAACGGCAACATCGCGGTCATCCGCACCCTCGCTCGCCTCGGCGCCGGCGCGGATGTGGTCTCCGGCGGCGAAATGCGCAGCGCGCTGGCGGCCGGCGTTCCCCCTGATCGCATCGTCTTTTCCGGCGTCGGCAAGTCGCGCGATGAAATGGCGGAAGCCCTTCGCGCCGGCATCCTTCAGATCAACGTCGAGTCCGAACCGGAACTGGAAGCTCTGTCGGAGGTTGCCGTTTCGCTCGGACGCCAAGCGCCCGCCGCCATTCGCATCAACCCCGATATCGACGCCCATACCCACGCCAAGATCACCACGGGCCGCAGCGAAAACAAATTCGGGATCGAATGGACCGCGGCGACCGCGGTTTTCGCCAAGGCAACGGCGTTGCCCGGTATTTCACTCCGTGGGTTGGCCATCCATATCGGCTCGCAGCTCGCGGACCTGGAACCCTTTCGGCAAGCCTTTCACCGCGTCCGCGACTTGACGACGATGTTGCGCGCCAACGGACATTCCATCGATACCCTTGATCTCGGCGGTGGCTTGGGCATTCCCTACGGCGACGACGCCTCCCCCTTACCGTCGCCGATGCAGTATGCCGAGGTCGTGAAGCAGACGGTCGCCGACCTTGAGTGCCGCCTCATCTTTGAACCGGGCCGCGTGCTTGCCGGCAATGCCGGGGTTTTGGTTACCCGTGTTCTCTATGTGAAAAACGGGGCCACGCGCACTTTCGTCATCGTCGATGCCGCCATGAACGATCTGCTCCGACCAACACTCTATGGCGCCCGTCACGCCATCGTACCGGTGCGCGAACCGGACGCCACGACCGGGCACACCGTCGTGGACGTTGTCGGTCCCATCTGCGAATCAGGAGACACCTTCGCCGGCGACATCGCGCTACCGCCGGTCAAGGCAGGCGATCTTCTGGCTATTCGCACCGCCGGAGCCTATGGCGCCGCCATGGCGTCCAGCTACAACGTGCGGCCGCTGGTGGCGGAGGTCATGGTCAACGGTAACGCCTTTGCAGTCATCCGTGAACGAGGTACCATCGACGAGCTATTGGCGCGGCAACATCTGCCCGCGTGGCTTGCCGATGACGCGCCGCCGCGAATCACTAAGGACGCGATCTTGTCGACGTGAGCGTACCAAAACAAAACCACTATCGGGTTCTTCTTCTCCTGGCCCGCGCCAGCCTTTGGTGGGAACGGGCTTGGCCGCGGATCTGGCCGGTGGTGGCGCTGCTCGTGGTATTCGTGGGCGTTGCCTTGCTCGACGTCCTGCCGATGTTGCCGGTTTGGCTGCACATCGTCGTATTGCTCGTTTTCGCAAGCGCGATGATCTGGACGGTGTACTTGGCGCGCGGAACCGCGCAACCGATCGCGAAGGCACTGGCGCGGCGCCGCATAGAGCGGGACAGCGGCGTCAAACACCGACCGCTGACCGCCCTCGAAGACGAGTTGGCCGCCGGCCGCGGCGATACGGGGTCGGAAAGCCTCTGGCGCCTTCATCAACAGCGAATGGCCGCGTCGGCAACAGATCTCCGGCTTGGTTGGCCGAAAGCCGACATGCCGGCCCGCGATCCTCGCGGGCTGCGCTTCTTCGTGCCGCTTTTGCTGATCGTCGGTGTCGCCGCCGGATGGAACCAAACCGGCGCTCGGTTGCTTCGCGCCGTGGTACCTGATTTCGGCGCCACGCCCAATGCGCTCGTGGAAGTCGATCTCTGGATCACACCACCGGCATACACGGGGAAAGCCCCAATTTTCGTGCGGTGGTCGCGCGATCAAAGCGAGACGAAGTCCGCCAAAAAAGAAATCGTGCAGGAACCGGCCCCCATCGACGTCCCGACCATGAGCACCGTCTTGGCTCACGCGCGAGGAATGATGAGCGCGCCGGTGCTGGCGATTGGCGACGAACGGTTCGTGTTCACCGCCGTGGGCGGCGCGAACAAGGGGAATGGGCACAAGGCCGAAGCCACCATCATCGACGGTGACCGAATAGCAGTACGAATCGGTGGCGGAACCGTGTCGAGTTGGCCGCTCCGCGTGTTGCCCGACCAATCACCCCACGCGGATTTCAAAGCGCCGCCGACGGCCAGCGCGGACTCGCATCTGGAATTGGAATATCGGGCTGCCGACGACTACGGCGTATCCAGCGTGACAGCTGTGATTTGGCGTGTCGACGGCGAGAAAACGCGAGAGGGTTTCAAGGAAGAACGCTTGACGTTCCCCCTGACCCGGCAAAACGCTCCCACGGTCACGGGTGGAGCGAGCGAAGACCTGACGGCACACGAATGGGCGGGGATGCCCGTTCACATCAAACTCGAGGCGGCGGACGCGGCAGGACAAATCGGCGCAAGCCCGACCAGGGAATTCGTACTCCCGGAACGGCGGTTTTCCCATCCCGTGGCCAAAGCGATCGTCGCCCAGCGCAAACGCCTTGCCGACGCTCCCCCCATGCTGCGCGCGCCCATCGCCAATGCCTTGGCCGATATCGCCGACAACCCCGGAAACTATGCCAACGATAACATCGTCTCACTCGCCCTGTCGGTTGCCCGCGCCAGACTGATCCGCGACATGCGGCCGGAAGCCATAGCGACGATACGGGAAATCCTCTGGGACACGGCTCTCAGGATCGAGGACGGCGATATGCCCATCGTCGAGCGGCGCATGCACAAGGCCCGCCAGGATTTGTGGGACGCATTGCGCGACGGCACCGACATCGAAGAAATCGAACGACTCATGGACGAGTTGCGCGAGGCGTTGGACGACTATCTCACCGCGCTGGCCGCGGAAATGGCGCGGAAAGGTTTGGATGAATTGCCGTCGCTGACGCACGACAATGTGATGCGCGGCGACGACCTAAAAAAGATGATCGAGATGGCTCGCCGGATGGCGCGTTCCGGAGCCCGCGACGGCGCTCGCCAATTGCTCTCGGATCTGCAGCGAATTCTGGACAACATGCGTGCCGGCCTCGGTCAGAACCGGTCCGCCGAAGACCTTATCGCGGCCTATCGCCTGATGAACGAACTCAAGGACATCGGCGACAAACAACAATCTCTTCTCGACCAGTCATTCGAACTTTTACGCGATCTCGAGTCCCGGCAGGCGCGGGGAACATACAATGAAACGCCGTCGACACCACCAACGGGCGCGGCGAAACAAGAGGCACTTCGTCGCCAACTCGGTGACTTGATGGTGGATTTCGACCGAATTCTCGGTGGTATTCCGGGAGGGCTCGGTCAAGCAGAGCGCATGATGGAAGACGCCCGCAGGGCGCTCACGCGAAATGCCATCAGCGACGCCGTTCCCTTGCAGTCCAAGGCCGTCGAACTTCTTCGTCAGTCGTCCAAGGATGCCACCGCTCAATTGGCTAGACAGATCGGTGGCTCGCCCGGTCTTTTCTCGGGCGATTCCGATGAATATGGCGAGGGGTTGGGTTCAGATCCGTTCGGTCGCTTCGGCGGCGGCGCACACCAAGGACTTGGCCTGAGCGACGTTGACATCCCGGAACAACAAGAGTTGCGCCGGGTCGAGGAGATTGAGCGGGAACTGCGCCGCCGCGCCGGCGAGACAAAGCGGCCACGCGGCGAACGCAGTTATATCGAACGTTTGCTGCGCCGTTTCTGACCATCAACCATCCGCGACAGCCCCTCAGGCCGAGGCGATCACTCAATCATGGTCGTCGGGCGCGAACGTCACCATGATGCGACGGGCGACGGACGAAGGATTGTCGAGACGAGCGGTGAAGTCCATCCGTTCGCCCATGGACAAACTCCTCCGCGATGGGGGAACGATCAGGGATTGAACTTCGTCATCATCGGCATCGAGCAAGGCAACCCGGATCAGCGGAACGGGTTTCTCTTCGTCATCCACATTGGCCACAACGCCGGTTACCACCAGGGTCTCGCGGACGTCGTCTTCCTCCCGGGCCGAAGAAACATCGATGATGTTCAGCCCCGAACCAAGGGCATCCACATCCAACCCCACCGAGGCGTACACGTTCGTCATCGAGGGAAAAGCCGAGGCAATCAGCCCACGCGCGAGAACGAGTACGCCGCCTAGAACGACAAACGCCGCGAGCGCAAAGGCGGCGATAAGGGCAACTCTGTTGCGCCTTGAGGACGGAACCATCGTCTCACCCAGAGAACCGAGCGATGGCGACGGCGACAACACCGCCGGTATCGGCTCCGGAACGACATCATCGGACGACTCTTCCCCGTCGTCCTCCAGTTCCGCTCCGCCGATGAGGTCGTCGGCTTGCTTTCGGATTTCGTCAAACCCCAGATCGGGGACCTCGGGTTCGGTCACACTGGCTTCGAAGTCCGGAACAACGTCATCATCTGTCGCCGGCTGCCGTTCCTCGGCGGTCGCCGCCGCTGCGATCGTCGCGGTCGCAATCGTCGCCGGCGTCACCTCTTCGTCCATTGTCGATCGCACCGAAGGCGATTCGGGGTGCGGTGACGGCTGCGGCGCGACCTCGGCTTCAGTCACGGCCGGCTCGGGCGCCGGTTCCGCCGGCGAGGGTCGGCCGGTCGTTCGCGCCTGCAGCCACTCATATCCGCAGTTGGTGCACCTTACCTCTCGCCCCTCGGGTCCAAGAACAGCCTTGTCGATAGCGTAATTCGTGGTACAGCGTGGGCAGGTTATAATCATGGCCAGCGAAGTAAATTGCAGTTGCACGTTTATATGCTTGCGGCGATTTCAGTGCAAGCGACGGTGGAGATGGAGCGACGCAATGGTGTCTTGGCCGGGGCCAATGACTGACATTATACCAATGGTTGGAAATATTGACCTGTTGTGACGCACTGTCGCGGCT
>JAHCKI010000103.1 GCA_026125865.1 Rhodospirillales bacterium | reverse complement strand
TCAAGGGCTTGGGGGTGCCGTTGCTGGTGCTGTCGAAGGAGCGCAACCCGGTCGTTCAGGCCCGATGCAACAAATTGAAGATCGATTGCTTGCAAAGCATAGACGACAAGGGTCCGGCGCTGGCCGCGTGGTGCGCCGATCGCGGCATTGCGCTCGCCAATGTCATCTTCGTCGGAAACGACATCAACGATCTTCCGTGCCTGGAAGTGGCGGGCTGTGCCGTCGCCGTCGCCGATTCCTATGACGAGGTCTTGGATGCCGCCGACGTTGTTTTGACCAAGCCCGGCGGCCACGGCGCGCTGCGCGAACTGGCCGATGCCCTCCGCCGGCGTTTTCAGAATTCGTAGGGTCCGCGGCCGGCATTCACAGCAATTCACATGGTCGATTCCAGTCCGTCCCTTGCGTCACCGGCCAGCGTTCAAATCGAGGAAGCTTTCGGTTGGCGCCGGATCATGGTGGGTGAAACCGAGACTTGGCTGACCGGCTATCTCCATGGCGTGTCGGATATCGCCGTTGCCGAATCCCTCGACCGTGCTCAAGGCGTTGAGCACGACGTCCTCGAAATGCTGCGCGGACTTCATGGTCACTTCGCCATCGCGGCAAGCGGACCGGGCTGGACCCTGGCGGCGGTGGATCGCATCCGCTCGACACCGCTCTTCTTCGCCAAATCGGAACGCGGTCATGTGGTCGCCGCGCGCGCGCCGCGATTGGTCGCCGACCTTGGCCTCAATTCCGTCAACGAGGATGCCGCGTTGGCGTTGGCGATGGCCGGCTACACCATCGGCACGGACACGCTCTACGGCGGCCTTGAGCAACTGGCGCCGGGTGAAATGGCGCTGTTCCATAGCTATTGTCCGGTCGCGCGACGTCGCTATCTTCGCTATGAGCCATGGCGAATTGTCGCAGCCGACGATAACGTGCTGAAACGCCGTTTGGCGGAGGTTACGCTGGCTGTGATCGAGCGCATGGCGCAATCGGCCGCCGGCCGAACGATCGCCGTTCCGCTCAGCGCCGGCAATGATTCACGGTTGGTCGCGTCCGCTCTGGCTTACATCGGCTATCGGCCGGTGGTCTGTTTCGCCTATGGCTTGCCCGGCAACTATGAAGCAGCCGCCAGCCGAAAGATCGCCGAAAAGCTCGGTTTTCCGTGGTGCTTTTTTCCATACTCCCTTTCAGGCCAGCGTGACCTGTTCCAATCCGATCTGCACCAGGCGTACCTGGATTACGCCGACACCTGTTCGGCGGTTCCGTTCGTCCAGGACCTGCCGGCGGTGCGAGGCCTCGCCGAAGCCGGTTTTTTGCCGAACGACGCCATCATCGTCAACGGCAGCACCGGCGACTTCATTTCCGGCAATCATATCGTCGAGCCCCTCACCAAACTCCACTTCGATCTCGACGCCGAACATCGTCGGAACCTTATCCTCGAATGCGCGGTCAAGAAACATTTCAGGTTGTGGCAGTCGCTCGCCACACCCGTACATGACACGCGCATGGCTCTGCGCCTCGATACCGAAATTGCTCCCATCGCCGACGCCCTGGACGACGCCGAGACGGTGCACGGCGTCTATGAGGCCCTCGAGTTTGAAAACCGGCAGTGCAAGTACGTCGTGAACGGCCAACGCATTTATGAGTTCCTTGGCTTCGACTGGCGCTTGCCATTGTGGGATGACGACTACCTGGATTTCTGGCAAAGCGTGCCGCTCGCGGCCAAGGCGCACCAACGGCTCTATCGGGAGACGCTGGCCGAACAGAACTGGGGTGGCGTCTGGCAGGGGCAACGTTGGCGCTTCCCGCAAACCGTAAGCCCGAATTGGATGCGCTATCTGGTACGACCCGCCTGCAAGATCTTGCATGCACCGCTGGGTCGCGGGCGATGGCATCGCTTCGAGCGGCGTTATCTGAACTATTGGATGGAGGTCACCTGCGGATCCGCAATCGTGCCGTACCGAAAGGCGGTTCGTGATTGTCGTGGCGCCCGCCATTCCGTCGCCTGGTTCGCCGAGGCTTATCTAGCTAATAAGGGCTTGGATCTTGAAGGCCGAGCGCTTGTCTGACCGCGAGAACACTGCCGGAAAGAGCGGCGATTTCACGCTCACCGGATACCGTGCACTGCTGGAAGCGTTGCTGGCGCGGGGCTATCAAGGGCGTTCGTATGCCGACGCCGATCCGGATTACCGCCATCTGGTGTTGCGCCATGATCTCGACATGACGCTCGACGCCGCATCGCCCCTGGCGGAGGTCGAACGCTCCCTCGGTCTGCGTTCGATCTATTTCGTCCTGCTTCGCACCGAGTTCTACAATCTGCACGCGCCGCGTTCGCGCGCGGCACTGCAACACCTGATCGACCTGGGTCACGACATCGGCTTGCATTTCGACGCGTCCCTCTACGACCAGGAAGACGCCGACGGCCTCGATCGTTCAGCCGAGGCGGAGTGCGCCAATTTAGAGGACATCATTGCGGCGCCGGTGCGCATGATCAGCTTTCACCGGCCGGCACGGGCCCTTGTCGGGCTGGATCGGTTGTTGGCCGGCCGCGATCACGCCTACCGGCCGCGTTATGTCTCCGACATGGGCTACTGTTCCGACTCCCGCGGCGCCTGGCACCATGGCCATCCCCTTGATCACGGGGCGGTGGCGGCGGGGCGAGCCCTTCAACTCCTGACCCATCCGGTCTGGTGGACGGGGACGGCCGACGAAGATCCGGTCGCCAAACTGGAGCGTTTCCTGGGTCGGCGGTTGGCATTGCTGCAGCAAGAACTCGCCGCCAACTGCGAGCCCTATCGCCGGCACATGGTTGCGTTTTCCGATCGCGACATCACGGGAGAAATGCGCAGTGGCGCGCCAATGCGGCTGTCCACTTTGGATGCGCGGCGGGTAAGAACCCATATGCGGGAATTCGTCCGTATCGCGGAGGATGTTCCGGGTGAGTATTGGCAGGACGACCATTTCCTCATGACCTTGCCCGATAAATGGGTCCTGTCATTCGCGATCTGGTCGGCGGAGCGGCCCATTGCCTACGCATTTCTTTCGAGGAAAGCACCGCATCACGTTCATCTACACCACTTCATGATTTCAGCGCCGTTCCGCAGTAGCGGTTTGGGATCGGTGATGATCAAGGAGATGCTGACGCGCGCCCAACGTATCGGAGCGCGCGTGCTGACCCTGAAGGCGGCCAAATCCAACATCCGGGTATGCGAGTTTTATCGCGGCCACGGGTTCTCCGTTTCCGATACCGACGGTGACTACCTCACCTTCCGCAAGGAACTGACAGGCGCGAATAGGCCGAACCTGGGCTTGTCGGACCCGTCTCCGGAACAATCCTCGCTCGACACTGACTCATGACGGAAGAGGCTTCTCCGGTTGCGTCCAAACCACCCTTGCGGGTTTTGTGTCTCGATATCGAAGGCGGACACGGCGGCTCGTCGCGAAGCTTGTTTGAATCCATCCGGCATCTTGATCCTTCCCAGGTTGCGGCCGAGGTCTGGTGCCGGCGGGAAGGTCCGATCCAGGCCCGCTACAACGATCTTGGCGTGCGGACTCGGGTCATGCCCGACATGCCAAAGGTCAGTTCACTGCCGCGCCTGTCGCGAAACCTGATCGTCTATGCAGCGTTCGTTGGGGATTTCCTTCGATCGAAGGAATTTCGTGAAGTGTTGGCGCGGGAGGTGGAGGCGCGTTTCGACGTCGTCCACTTCAACCACGAGGCGCTTTGGCTCCTGGCGCGCTTGCTTAGAAAGCGGACCGCGAAAGCGCTGACCATGCACATTCGCACCAACCTTTGGGACACGCCGTTCGCGCGTTGGCAGGTGCGGACGATCGACAACGCCATCGACCATCTGGTGTTCATTTCGGAGAACGAACGCCGAACCCATCGCCGCCTTGGCGGTTCGGGCCATGGCACGGTCATCTACAATATCGCGCGATTGCCCGATCAGGAGATAGCATCACATCCCGATGTTCCCGGCGACGAGCGTCTCAAGATCGCATCGCTGTCCAATTGCTCTTGGCTTCGCGGCACCGATCGCCTAGTCGACATCGCCGAGGCGCTCGCCACCGCGGGCCAGCGCGGGTTCCTGTTCGTGGTCGCGGGCGATGTGGGGCTCAGCGCGTCCATGCCGGGCGTTCTTGGCGACGTCGCCCGTCGCGGCGGGACGTTGCGGGACTATGCCGAGGCGCGTGGCGTCGGCGACATGTTTTTGTTTCTCGGCCATGTGCCGGATCCCGAACGGGTCTTGGCGGCATGTGACGTACTCGCCAAACCGACGCGCGAAGACAATCCCTGGGGGCGGGATATTCTGGAGGCCCTGGCCATGGGCAAGCCGGTGCTCAGCGTTGGTGTCGATGCCACGTTCGTGGAAACGGGCGTCACCGGCATCCTACAACGGCGATTCGACGCCGAAGCCCTGGCCGAAGACCTCATCGCGTTGGCGGCCGACGACAACAGGTGCCGAACGATGGGGGAGGGGGCTCGAAATCGGATCAGGCGTTTGTGCAACGGTGCCGACCGCGCCGCGGATCTGGCCGCGGTGTGGCGGCGGGTCGCCGATGAAAAGAACGGATTTCTTGAACGCCGATGACCGTCGTCGCCATTCATCAACCCAATTACCTGCCGTGGCTGGGATACTTCTGGAAGATGGCGCGGGCGGACGTCTTCGTTTTTCTTGACGATGTCCAGTACAGCAAGAACGGTTATATCAACCGCGTTCGCATTCTCGATGGCGAGGCGTCGCGATGGCTGACGGTGCCGGTATCGTTCCGTCTTGGTGATACGATTTCCGCCGTGTATCCGGCACAGTCCGATTGGTCGCCGCGGCATTGCGATACGTTGCGCCAACGCTATCGGCGAGCGGCCGCGTTTTCCGAAATTTGGCCGGACATTGAAAACCTCTACAGGGACGCCCCCGACGCGGATCTGGCGACGATCAATCGTTTTTTCATCGAGCGGCTGGCGGTGATGCTGGGATTGACGTGCCGATGTCTAACGTCTTCGTCTTTGGATACGAGCGGAGCCGTCGGCGATGATCGACTGATTCGAATCGTTCAGGCGATCGAACCGGGAGCGATGTATCTATCCGGGCGCGGAGGCGCCAATTACCAGGACCCGGGGAAGTTCCGTGACGCCGGGTCGCGGCTGGTCTATACCGATTTTGCCCATCCGGAATATTCTCAAGGCATTGATACATTCTATTCAGGGCTTTCCGTCGTCGATGCCCTTTTCCACTGTGGCCTCGCGAGGGTGTCGGATTGGTTGGCGGAGGCAAGGCCCGGAGTAGGGACCATTGGTTGATTCATTGAACATTCTCGGCATTCACGATGGCCACAATTGCGGCGCGACCCTTGTGCGCGACGGTGTCGTGGTTGCTTCCATTTGCGAAGAACGCCTCAGCCGCCGCAAGAACGAGTGCGGCTATCCGCGGCGATCCATCGAACGATGTCTCGCCATTGGCGGCATCGACGCCCATGAATTGGATGACGTGGTGTATGCCTCCCTTTTCATGCACCGGACGGAATACCTGACGGACCTCGAGCCCTGGTATCTGCTCGGCATCAAGGATCAGCGCAAGGACGCCAAGAAGGACACCAGCTTCCAGAGCCGGCTGATGTTCGAAGAACGCCATCGCGAGCGGATCGACGCGATCGCGGACCATCTCGGCGTGCCGGGCGATCGCGTCTCTTTCGTCGAGCATCACCTAGCCCACCTCGCGGCCGCCTATTACACGGCGCCCAATATCGCCCCGGGAGAGAAGGTTCTGGGCCTGACCTGCGACGGCGCCGGCGATGGCGTCGCCGCCACCGTATCCCTTTGCCATGGAAACACCATCGAACGGATCGCGGCGACCGATCGCCATGCTTCCCTCGGCAAGATCTATTCGCGGGTCACCATGCTCATGGGCATGAAGCCGTGGGAACACGAATACAAGATCATGGGGCTTGCGCCCTATGCCGATCCGGAGCGCAGCGACCGCGCCGCGGAAGCACTGCGGGCGCTCATTCGTTTTTCCGATGACGGCCTTTCCTTCGTCAAGGCCGGTGAACTTTCCACCAACTATTGTTACGAGTATCTGGTCCGGGAATTCGAACGGGTGCGGTTCGATACCATCGCCGGCGCCACCCAGTTGTTTGCCGAGGAAATGCTGACGGCCTGGGTCAAATCGTGTGTCGAAGTTACAGGGCGCACCAAGGTCGTTTGCGGCGGCGGCGTCTTCATGAACGTCAAGGCGAACATGCTGATCGCCCAAATGCCGGAAGTCGATTGGCTGTATGTGATGCCCAGTTGTGCCGATGAATCCCTGTCCATCGGCGCCGCCTTGCATCGGTGCTATGAGCGAACCGGAAATAGAGACCATAACGCCAGTGTGCTGCGCGACCTCTATCTCGGTGACTCCCATGATCGCCAAATCGAGGAACAAGCACTGGCGGCAATCGCGGGCAGGAATGGGATGACGGTGCAGCAGAGCGACGATCCCGATGCGGACGCCGTGGAGTTCCTGGCTCATGGCGACATCATCGCCCGGTGTCGCGATCGCATGGAGTGGGGGGCGAGGGCGCTCGGCAATCGCAGCATCATCACCAGCGCCGATGATCCCCGTGCGGTCGAACGCATCAATCGCGCCATAAAGCAGCGCGATTTCTGGATGCCGTTCGCGCCGTCGGTACTCGCCGAGAGTGCCAGCCGCTATTTCGACGATCCCAAGGATCTTGATCCGCGTTTCATGACGTTCGCGTTTCCGTCAAAACCGGAGACGCAAGACGATCTCATCGCCGCCGCCCATCCTCACGATCGGACCATCCGGCCGCAACGGGTGACGCGCGATGCCAATCCTGCCTATCATCGCCTTCTCGAGCGGTTTCAGGCGCGCACCGGTCGCGGCATCGTTCTCAATACGTCGTTCAACATCCATGGTGAGCCGATGGCCGATTCACCCTTCGACGCTGTCGACATCTTTTTGCGGTCGGATCTCGATCACCTGATCCTCGATCACCACGTGATCAGTCGGCGGTCGCGGGCACCGCAAGGTCGCGGTGCGGCATGAGTGCGTCTGAACCGATGATTCCATTCGTCGACCTGAAGGCGCAGTACGCGCGCCTGAAGCCACGGATCGACGCCCGCATTCACGCGGTGCTGGACCATGGCCGCTACATCCTCGGTCCCGAAGTGACCGACCTTGAGGCCGAGCTTTGCAAGTTTTCCGGCGCGCGTCATGCCATCGGTGTCGCCAGCGGTACCGATGCTCTACTAGTAGCATTGATGTGCGAAGGTGTCGGGCCGGGCGACGCGGTTTTTCTGCCGGCGTTTACGTTTCCGGCCACCGCCGAGGTGGTGTGTTGCGTCGGCGCGGAACCGGTGTTCGTGGAGGTCGATCCCGCCACTTTCAATATCGACGTGGCCGATCTGGCGTCCCGCATAGACATGGTTATTCGGGGTGGCCGTCTGCGTCCGCGCGCTGTTATCGCCGTCGATCTGTACGGGTTGCCAGCCGACTATCCGGCGCTTGCTCCGGTAATTGAGCGTCACGGCCTGTTTCTCCTCGCCGACGCCGCGCAGAGTTTTGGCGCCAGCCTCGGAACCCAAGCCGTTGGAACCCTGGCGCCCGTCACTGCCGTTAGCTTCTATCCGGCCAAACCGTTGGGGGCCTATGGCGACGCCGGCGCGGTCTTGACGAACGATGACGATCGTGCGCAGGTGTTGAGCAGCCTGCGGGTGCATGGGGAAGGAACCAGTCAGTACGATGTGGTC
>JAHCKI010000102.1 GCA_026125865.1 Rhodospirillales bacterium | reverse complement strand
TCTATCTCGACATCCAGCGCCGCGTCAACGAAGCGCGCGGGGAACTCTCGACGTTGAAACACGAACGCGACAAAACCGCGGAGTCCCTCGCCGAGGCAACCAGTCGTCTCACCGAGCTCAACATGCGCCTGAAGACGGAGGCGCTGTCGCAAATGGGCGATGTCACCAGCGAGTTGGCTGAAGTCCAGCAATCCATCGTCCGGTTGGAAGACGAAACCGCGCGCCTCGACATCAAGGCGCCCATGGGCGGCATCGTCAAGGGACTGACGGTCAATTCAGTCGGCAACGTCGTCCGTCCCGGCGAGCCCATCCTGGAGATCGTCCCCACCGGCAAAGTCGTGGCGGAAACCCGCATCGATCCGCGCGACATCGGCCACGTCGAAATCGGTCAACCGGTGAAGGTCAAGGTATCCACCTTCGATTTCTCCCGCTATGGCGCCGTTAGCGGCACTCTCGTCGATGTGTCGGCGTCAACGTTCGTCGACGAACATGGCCTCCCCTACTACAAGGCGACCATATGGCTCGATCAGCAGCACGTCGGGTCCGATCCCAAACAAAACATTTTGCTTCCCGGCATGACCTTGCAGGCCGACATCGACATCGGCGAAAAGACATTGCTCGAGTACATCCTAAAACCCGTCTACGCATCGATCCATTCGTCCTTCCGGGAACGGTAGAGACGACCGAGAGCCGCCTACGCCGGACGGACGCAGGTGCGTGCGAACTCGAAATAGAGCGCACGCGCCTGTCGCGTTATTGGCCCCGCCGGCAGGTCACGGTCTCCGATACGGGTGCACGGCTGAACTTTCGCATAGTTGCCCGTCGCAAAGATCTCATCGGCGGTGAGGAGTTCCTCGAAATAGACCGCGCGCTCGACAACGTCCGTCCCAGCCTCACGCAACAGGGAAATCACGCGCTGACGGGTAATGCCGTTGAGGAACGTTCCGTTCGGAGACGGCGTATACACGATATCGTCTTTCGCGAAGAACAGGTTCATGTAAGCGAATTCAGCCACATTGCCGTTGGGATCCCGCACCACCGCCGAGTCGAAACCGCGGCTCTTGGCCTCCGCCCCGACACGGGCGACATTGGGGTACAGACACGACGCCTTGGCCTCGGTCGGCGCCATGTCCCGGGCGGGGCGGCGATAGGAGGACAAGCAGGCACTGAAGCCATCGCCGGGCGGCAGCGGCGATTCACGCACCGTCATCACGAACCGCGTGCTGTCCGGATCGGGTGTAACGAAACCGCTTTCCGCAAAGAACATGGGGCAGATGTAGAGCTCCGCCTGGGACGGAAATTGCCGGATTCCCTGCCATGCCAAATCCTCGATTTGATCCGCCGTCAACATTGGTCTGAGGCCAAGCAGTTCGGCGGATTTGATGACTCTGGCACAATGACGATCGAGATCCGGTGCCATGCCGGCCAAGGAACGGGCACCGTCGAAGACGACGGAGGCCAACCAAATGGCGTGGCTGTGGGCACCGAGCACCTTGGGATCCCCCGCCAGCCATTGCCCGTCCACGAATGTGATTCCATCACCACCGCCACTCTTTCCCATTTCGGCCTCCTGATCTCATTTCGCACAACACAGGTCAGTTTCGTCATCGCGGGCGACCGGAGGGAGCGCGACGATCCAAAAAGTCTTGAATTTTCTGGATTGCTTCGTCACCTGCGGCTCTTGATGAACATACCCCCAAGCCGTAACCGCCACCCACCGTCACTGCGAACCGGCGCAGCCGGTGCGGCAATCCAAAAATACCGGTGGAGACGGACAGCGGCAGTTTATGGATCGCCGCGGCGCTGACGCGCCTCGCGAAGACGGATGGGAGCACGGCGCTTTCTTGATGAACATACCGTTCTTCATCCTTCTAAGGACCGCGCAAGCGGGGTGAGGTGCTCGCAATGAAAATCGGTGCCTTCCAAGAATTGATCCGCTGTCACCTCCGTTCGGGTCGAGCGTTGACCCAATTCCATCTGTCGAGATGGAAGGGGCAAACAAACCACCGGGCCCTTCCACGATACACAACAAATGTATTTGTGACACATTTGATGTGGAGCTTGGAAAGAACGCGGGTTACCCCGCACCCCTATCGCGATTGGTTAGTGATGGCCATGATACTGCTGACGGTAAAAATTGCTGTCCGTTTTTAAACAAAGAGCGAACATCCAAAACAAGCTAGAGGCAGGCGACAACCCCTGCTTGTAAGGTGTGTGTATTATCGGTATATTCCTATTTTAAAGTGCGGTCTCCGATTCTGACACGGTGACGTTGTGTGGTGGCGGAGTACGCGTCGTTGGAAGCCAACGGCGGTTTTGGCATTGGAGGCGGGTCGTGTGTCGCGTCCTCTGTCGAGCCACCCAGTAACGACGAGAACCTCAGGATTCGGGCTCTCCCATGGTAAGCGATCCAGTTGACCAGCTGACCGTCGAACAAATCGACGCTTTGGCTAAGAAAGAGCGCGCTTGGACTCGCGGCAAGGTGCTTCGCCTATTCATCGGGTTACTGCTTCTTGCCTGCCTGTTTGCCTATGTTCCGTTTTCCGCTGTCCTCGAAAACTTGAGAGGCGTCTCTATTCCCCTGTTCGCTGTATCCTGCGCAATAATCCTGGCGTCGGAATTCTTGGCTTCCATTCACCTGAGAATTCTGGCTGACACCCATAAACTGGAATTCTCGACGAAACAGGTCTTCGAGACCATACTCGCCACGCGGTTTTATGGCCTGATCATGCCCGGCGGCAACGTCGCGACGATGCTGGTTCGTGTGTACCGGCTGGCCGGTGTGCGCGGTCACTTCGCCGGTAGCGCGCTGGCCGCCACCTCGGACCGCCTGGTCGCGACCCTGACCCTCTGTATGGTCGGATGCCTGTTTTGGGTGTTGGCGATGCCCGCAAACGCCCTGCTCTGGCTGCTGTTGGACCTCGCCGCTCTCGTCGCGATCGCCTTCCTCGTCGCCACGTTTCTGACAAGGCGACCGTGGCCACTGCGACGGTACCTCCTCCCCTTGGCCGAACGCCTCATAGGCAAGAACTTCGATATTATCCGGCGCGCGTTCGCGGATTCACGGGCCCTGCCGCACCGTCGTCTCCTACACGTCTTTGCCCTCTCGTTCGCCGCTCACCTTCTCGGCATCTTCGCGTTCTACGTGCTTGCCCTCGCTCTTGGTCTTCAAATCGACTTTCTCGCCATCGGATGGGTCCGATCGGCGATCGTCCTCGCCTCACTCATCCCCATCAGTCTTCTCGGCCTGGGCCTCCGCGAAGGCGCGGCGATATTGGCGCTGCCAACCTACGGAATCTCCGCCGACGCGGCGATGGCCTTCTCCCTCGGCGTATTCGCCACGACCGTTCTGTTCTTGGGATTGCTCGGCGGTATCATGGAAGCAAGGCGCCACTTCATCCCGCACCAAAACGATTAGGTGCGCGCCGCGCATCGCGGTGTGCGTATTCGTTACATCATCTTATCAGTTTATCGAATTGAAATATAAAGAAAATAAACAACACCTTAATCTGTTATATGAGCATCGAAACAGGTCAGCGCGTATCGCCGCGCATGACCAAAACCGATTCCGGGCTGAAGTGCTGCTCGATCTGATCCTTGGACAATCCGGCCATGCGTAGCGCTTTTACAGCCGCGCGCAGGCCGACCAACTGCTCGTTTTCCTGCTGAAAATCCGTTTCGGGCGGTAGGTCGAATACCGACAATACCCCGGCAATGGCCCGTCGCATGGCGCGGTGTGTCTCAAGGTCAGTGTCCCAGTTCTTGCCGGTGGCCTGCTCGACCATGCGCACCGTCAACCCCAGGAGCTTCATGAGCGTGGCGGTATGGGGACCGCCATAGATATCCCGTTCGCTCAAAAAGGCTTCCTCCAGGCGGGAGATCACTTCCGCGTTCAGCGATACGCCGCGCTCCGTCGCACTGCGTGCCAGCGCCTCGCGCAGAGGCGGTTTCATCCTAACCTTGACTTGAACCGGAGACGGTCCACCGTTTTCGGTCATGAGTACCTCCCGTTCTCGCTCTCTCTCGATCGTTCCCGGATCAGTACAGAATGCCAGGCCACCGAAGATGGACACTCGAATTGCAGCAACACCGCGCCAATCTACCACGGATTCTTCATGTTTCGAAGAACCGGAATTGGTCCCATTTTCAACCCATCGGCGCCAGTAATGCAATGAAAATGAATGTTTACCTACAAAAATTCCACCCCAATTGGGCATTTTTTCGCAATTTTTGGTCGAAACTAATTGTTAACGCTACCTATGATTTATTGTAGAGAAGTCAGTGTCCGGCATGAAAGCCCCCTGATCGGAACCGGGTTTCGCCGCCTGACGAGCACTTCAAGCAATTGTCAAGAGGTCGGAGCAATGGTGACCAAAAGGCGTCAATTCTCACGTTGGGGTTCGAAGACGATGGCGGTCGCCGTCGTTGGTGTCGCCCTGCAACTTGCCGGTTGCGCCGGCACATCCATCAGTATGGGTTCGCCGGAAGCAACCGCCACCTCTGATCGCTATGAACGAATCATGCGCGTCGCCGACAAGGCACGAGCCAACGGCGACCTGGTATCGGCGGCTTCGCTTTACGAGCAGGCACTGACCATCAAGCCCGAGCAACTGGAACCGCTGATCGCCCTTGGTGACGTTTCGACGCGGTTGGGCGACGCCAATCGCGGCGCCAGCTATTTCTCCGAAGCGCTGGCGATCGCTCCCCGCAACGCGGACGCGCGGCGCGGTTACGGCGCGGCGTTGCTCACCCTCAACTATCCCGAGGAAGCCGCCCAGCAGTTCGAGATCGCCGCCGAGCTGGATCCCAGCGACGTCCGTTCCCACAACGGTCTCGGCGTCGCCAACGATCTTCTCGGCCAGCACCAGAACGCGCAGCAAAGCTACCTCAGGGGTCTTCAGAAAGACGCCGACAACGACTCGCTTCGCAATAACCTGGCCTTGTCCATGGCGCTGACGGGCCACTATGAAGACGCCATCGCCATGCTCAGGGGCATCAACACGACACCGGATTTGGCCCCCCGCGTCCGCCAAAACCTGGCCCTGGTTTACGCCCTGGCGGGACGCATCGATGACGCCGCCCAGATTGCGCGGCAAGACCTCAGCGAAGACGAGACCCAAGACAACCTCTCTTTCTATCAGTCGCTGCAAGGTCTCAGCGGCCGAGCGCTGGCGCAGGCCGTTTTTTATGCCAGCATGGGCGGCGCGGCGGCGCGGTCCGCCGAACCCGATCTGGCCGCCGCCCCCACCCCGGTGCGCCGCAACAATGTCGCCACGCTCAATGGCGGCGGCAAGCCGTCGCCGGTAGCGGCGTCCATGGCGGAGCCCAAGTTCGTCGAAGCGCCGGTCGTCGAAGTCAAGACCATCCCGGCCGACCAAATGAGCGAGGCGGTAACCGTCAAAACGGTGAAAGCGGAGACGCAAGAAACACAAGAGACGCCTGAGACCCAGTCCGCCAAAGCCACCCCGATGGAAACCAAAGGCGCGGCGACGGAAGCGGAGCCGGCGCCAATGGAAGTCGCGCTGGACACCAGTGCCCAGGACGACATCGACAGCGGCGACGATGACGAAACGACAACGCCGCTTGTGCTCGCTTCCGGCACACCGACGGTCGCGACCGAGAAAGCGGCTGATCCATCGGCCGCCAAGACCGCAAAGGCCGCCGTGCCGACCCCCCTCCCCGTTTCCGCCGATGTGGCGAGCGAGGACGCGGAAACACCCGTAACCACGGCGGCGGAAAGCGATCCCGTCGGCGCGACGGAAACCGAAATCGAAACGGCGACCGAAACTGAAGCGGCGCCGGAGACCGAAGCGGTAGCGGAACCGGCGACGGAGCAGGTCGCCTCGGACGGCCAGAGCGAACCCATGGTCGGTTTCGACGACGTTGCTTGGCGGCTACGCGCCTATCTCGCCGATGATTCAAGCGTTCCCGTACCGGCAAACGAGGAAGCGTCGGCAAACGAGGAAACGTCGGCGGCGCAAAAGGAAGCGGAATCGGTCGCGACAAGCACCGCCAACGCTTCTAACCCCGTTGATCCGGAGGAACGCGCCGAAGCGGCCCCTCCCTCGGAGGACACGGGTGACGCGGATGTTTTCGCCGACAGTGCCGAAAGCGAGACCACCGCGCAGGAACCGGCCGTCACGGAATCCGCAATCCCCGAACCGGCCGTCGCCGAGCCGACGGTCGCTGAGGTACCCGAACCGGAATTGACCGAGACGACCAAGGTCGCCGCCGTGGTTCCCGACCCTGCCCCGGCACCAATACCCGCACCGGCACCTGCGCCAGTTGCCGAGGAGCAGCCGGAGGTCGAGCCATCGGAACCTGTGGCCGCCGAAACTAAACCGGAGGCGTCGAAGCCCTTCCAGGTTCAGCTCGCCTCCGTCAAGACCGAGGAAGGCGCCATGGCCGAGTGGAAGCGGATGCAGAAACAGGTGAACAAGATCCTGCCCGACGCCGAGCCCCACTTCGTCCGTGCCGAAGTTCGCGGCAAGGGAGTTTTTTACCGGATCCGCGTCGATGCCTCGCCCAGCTTCTCGGAAGCGCGTGCCCTGTGCGGCGCCATCGGCGACCTCAACCTCTCCTGTCTGGTCGTTCCTCCCACAAGTTAAGCCCCTGGAATTGCACCATTGTGATGCGCGGCGGCGGTCGATCTTCGGCCGCCGCCGTTTCACCTTGGAAGCTGTGCCGGCTTTTTACAGGATTTTTAGCGGTTAACGCTTTGTAAATGGTTTGAAGTCTAAGATCCGGGACCAATGCGATCATTGCCAAGCGACGACAACCAACGCATGGCGATATGATCCCAAGCGGGCGCCAGACCCGAAGTTCGGCACGAGGGAAAGCGACAAGCGGGACTAGAGCGAGAATGGGTTTGCGCGCGCCTTTCCTGAACCGAAACAACCGAGACAGGCGATCGAAACGAACCGGTCTATTCCGTCGGTTGAACCGAAATCAACATGGCAGCGGCGTCGTCGAATTCGCCCTCCTGCTCCCTATGATCGTCCTCATGCTGGGCGGCATCATCGAATTTGGTCATGTCTGGCTGGTGCGAGCGCAAATGACGGACGCGGCGCGGGAAGGCGTACGCCGTCTGGCGGTCGAAGCGCTCACCGAATCCGAGGTCAAGACTTTCGTCAGCGACCGGGTGGGGCGCGTCACCAACGCCACGGTCACGGTGACCATTACCAGTGTCGAAATCCCTTCCTCTGATCGCAACGACCTGACCGTCACCGTCGACGTCCCCCTCGAACAAGTCTCCATCATCAACTTGGACGCTTTCCTCGGTGGCAAAGGCGACACGTCCGGCACCCTGACGGCCGCCGCAACGATGATTTCGGAGTAAGTCCATGTTCAGCGAAATCGGCCGGGGGGTTCGATTGTGCGAACGGCTTAGCGCGGATCGCCGCGGCACCATGATTCCGCTCATCGGCTTCGCGCTTGCTATCGGTATTTGCGCCGCCGCCCTCGGCATCGACTACACGCGGGCGCGCGCCCTCCAGCAATCCCTGGAACTGGCTGCCGACGCCGCGGCGTTGGCGGCGGCCACCCGCCTCCCGGACATGGACAGCGCCCGAAAAGTGGCCTTGGCGTACGTCGAGAAGAACATGCCGAGCGCGAAATACGGGGAGGTACTCGATCCCAACGACGTGGAATTCGGCAGTTGGGACGAAAAGACCCGCGAATTCATTCCCTCGCCCGACGGCACGTCCCGCACGGCGGTGCGCGTCAGCACGCGGCTCGCCCAGGACAACGGCAACCCGGTCTCTACGTTCTTCGCCGCCGCGTTCGGGTTCAACACCCTCGATGTTTCCGCCAGCGCCACCGCCGGCCGCGGTGGTCCCCCGTGCGTCATGGTGCTTGAGCCGAAAAACATGATGGCGACCAATCTGGTTTGGGACGCGCATCTGGAAGCCTTTGACTGCGGGGTCCAGGTCAACTCCACCGCGAAAGCGGCGATTTCCGCCG
>JAHCKI010000101.1 GCA_026125865.1 Rhodospirillales bacterium | reverse complement strand
AAAAACACCCGTAACCCCCTGATTTCACACGATACCACCCTTCATTGCTTTTCATGTAACGTAATTCTACTATATGAACGCATTTCAACCAATCACGTGATCGAACAATACATGAACATATCCCCACCCCGCGGCGTTGTCAATCAGCCCGTTACGCAAGTATGGCACAGGACATTATTCCTCGTCATCGCGAGGCGCGGGAGCGCCGTGGCGATCCACAAACCGCCGCCGTCCCTCTTCAAGAGTGTCGCCGGTGGATTGCCGCGCCGGCTGCGCCGGCTCGCAAAGACGGGGGTGGGGGCCGTTGTCATTGGAACGTCGGCAGGGCGGGGCCGCCGGCCTGGGTCGCGGACCATTGGGCGACGAGGTAGAGCCATTCACCGACGGTGTGGCCGGTGAGGGAAACGCCCCAATAAAGCCCATAGCCCACGCCCACAAGCAGTCCGAGCCCGAGGATCGCGGCGAACAGGAACCAGGCGATGGTGGCGCCGGTTTGCCAATGGTCGGGATCGGCTTCCAGCCAGCGCACGATGGTATCGCGAAAGGGCATGGGCATGAGCAGCAACGCCGTGGCGGCCAGCAGCAGGTGCGCCACAGTGGGCACGAGCGTGGAAAACAACATGCCGGTGACGGGCAGCCCGGCGCTCCACGGTTCCAACCGCGCCGCCTCCACGAACGGCAACCACACCACCGCCGGCCATTCCAGGGCACCGACGAAGAAACGATTGGCGAGTTTCAACGCGGCGGGCAGAACCGCCGCCAATAGGGTCAGGAACAGGAGCGCGAGGCCAATATCGAGTGCCACATGACCGACGGCGCCAGCCCGGCCCGCCTTGCCCACCAGATGGCCCATAAGCCGCCGGCTCACCGCCCACGACGGAAAATCTAACGCGGCGTTGACAACCGGCAATAGCACCCAGAACATGAGAATCTGTACGGCTAAGGTTCCGGCTCCGGCTCCGGCTCCGGCTAAGGCTAAGGCTAAGGCTACGGCTACGGCTAAGGCTACGGCTACGGCTCCGGCTACGGCTCCGGCTAAGGCTACGGCTTCGGCTAAGGCTACGGCTAAGGCTACGGCTACGGCTTCGGCTACGACTACGGCTACGGCTACGCCTACGACTAAGGCTACGCCTACGGCTACGCCTACGGCTTGGGCTCCCCAAATTAAAAAAAATCTAAAAAGCAACGTCAGTAGCGAGGAAACCCACCCTCGTCGGGCGCCCACGGGCAAGAGCCGTACTAACGCCTCGGACCATCTCTCTGCTCGGTGAATAACCCAGAAAACGAAAACACCGAGAGCCAAAATCAGCATAAGCACCAACACCCGGCGCCAGATCGGCAAGCCCTCGGGCAGCATCGATTCGTCAAGAAACGTTCCCGGTCCGCCGAAGATCCACCCCAGGAAAACGAACAAAACGGGATAGACGATTGCCAACAAAAGGCAGCGGTCGAAAGCGCGCCAGGACCAGGGGGGTCCGAAGAACGTGTCCAGCCGTTTCAGTCCCCAGGCGACCCCGTTTTTGTATCTCTGCCAGACTTTCGGCTCCCGCAGCCAGGTGAGGAGGGCGTCTCGGGCTTTCTGTTCCTTGATACCCGTGTACAGAAACCCGCATATGAGGGAGAAGACAGCCAGACCGAGGGTGAGCACGGCGACCCAGTCGGTCACCGACCACCCTTGCGCGGTTTGGGTCGTGTTCGGGTCCACCATGCGTTGCCCCCTTCCCCCGTCAACGCCAGGCGCGCGAGCGCCTGATCGATCCATAAACCGATGCACCCTCCGCCTCAACCGCAATTCCCGGATTGCGGCGCCGTGTGTGTGGATTGCCGCGCCGGCTGCGCCGGCTCGCAATGACGGTTAGGATGTTATTCCTCGTCATCGCGAGGCGCTTGAGCGCCGTGGCGATCCACGGACTGTATCCGGCGGTGGGGTTTTTTCAGAACGCCCTCACCCTCCCGCTTCGCGGGCCCCTCCCTCTCCCACGTTGTGGGCGAGGGCCATTTCGCATCCTCGCCTGCTTGCGGGAGAGGGTCAATGCGCCCGTGCGTTCAGGCGGCTTTCACCCTATATGCTCATGGATTGCCGCGCCGGCTGCGCCGGCTCGCAATGACGGTTGGGACATTATTCCTCGTCATCGCGAGGCGCGTTTGCGCCGTGGCGATCCAGGGAGCGGGGGGCGTCTCATCTGTCTCGCCTTTGTTTGTAGGCCGCCGATCGCGGCGATGCCGGCTAGGCCGCTTGCTATGAGGCGGCGGGCGGTTTTGGTGTTGATGCCGCCGAGGGCGTAGACGGGAAGCGGGCTCGTTCCGGTCATGGCGGTGAAGCGCAGCGGTCCGATGGTGCGGGCGCCGGGGTGGCTGGGGGTGGCGAACACGGGCGACAGCAGCACGGCGTCGATGCCGGCCCGCGCCGCGCGGTGCAGGGCGGCGGACGAATGGGCGGCGGCCGTGACCAGCCAGCCCCTTGGTCGGCGCTGTCGCCGCCACAAGGCCCAAACGCGGGACCCATGAGCGAGGACGTGTTCCGGCAGGTGCACGCCGTCGGCGCCGACACGGATCGCCAAGCGCGTGTCGCCCGCAATAAGGAGGCGAACGCCGCGACGGCGGCAGAGGTGCGCGAGTTTCCGCGCCAGGGCCTCGCGGTCCGGGCTTTCATAGTGACGCAGGATGACGGCGGCGCCGCGCGGAAGGGCCGCGACCGCCGGCAGCGGATCGGGCAGCCGGGTCGCATCGGTCATCAGGATCAGCGGCGGCAAGGGCGAGGCTTGTTTAGCTTGGCCCGAATTGAGCCCCTGCCTGCGCTCTGCTAAGGTTGCCGCCATCGTCTTTCCTACCGAAACGAGATCCCGCCCCATGGTACAGCAGAGTCCCGGCGCCGACGACATCGCGGCGAACCTGGCCTTGGTCCGCGCCGAGATTGCGCGCGCCGCGGCGGAGGCCGATCGCTCGCCCGACGGCGTGACCCTGGTGGCCGTCAGCAAGACCCAACCGGCCGAGCGCATTCGCCAGGCCATTGCGGCGGGTCAGTGTGTGTTCGGAGAAAACCGTCTGCAGGAGGCCGAGGACAAATGGCCGGCGCTGAGGGACGCGTTTCCCGATGTTCGCTTGCACCTGATCGGGCCCCTGCAGCGCAACAAGGCCCGTCGCGCGGTGGAATTGTTCGATGTCATCGAAACCATCGATCGCCCCAAGCTGGCCCGCCACCTGGCCGATGTCATGGCGCACGTGGGGCGGCGGCCCGATATCCTGATCCAGGTCAACACCGGCGAAGAGCCCCAGAAGCACGGTGCCATACCGGAGGAGACCGATGCCCTGGTGGCCCTTTGCCGAGATGAATTGCGCCTACCGGTGCGTGGGTTGATGTGCATTCCGCCGATCGACGAGGAGGCGGCGATGCATTTCGCCCTGCTGCACGAAATCGCCCGCCGCACCGGCCTTGCGGATTTGAGCATGGGCATGACCGCCGACTATCCCAAGGCGATCGCCTTCGGCGCGACATTCGTTCGGGTGGGAACCGCCATATTCGGATCGCGGACAACGCCGTAACAGGGCCCCCAAGGCTACCTGAAGCCGGCGACCGGTGTTTAGGCGCTGATATTGAGGCCCGTCTGACTTGGTGCCGATGCCAGCGTGGCGCTCATGCGGTAGGGGTTGATATCCAGGTCGGCCAATAGGGGTTCGGTGTTCGGAACGGTGCGCTCCTTCCCGTCCTCCGGCGCCAGGTCCACCACACTCGGGTTCATGGTCAGGGCGGTCATGAAGTGCTGTTCCTGCTGCGCCCACTCCAGAACCGCGAGATGGTCTGAAACGGCTGAAACTGGCGGGTCGGCTGTGCGTTTGGGTTCCGTCGGGTTGGCGACGTCCCCGGCCAGCATGATGGTGCCGTCGATGTCGGTCGGAGAGTCCCCGTTACCGTCCAGGCCGGTCTGCTCTTTCAGCAGGGCAAGCACGTGCTCGCCGATGTCCTTGCCGGTGAATTCGTCCACGACCACGTTGACGATGGAGGAGACCGCACCGATGAGGCCGCCGAATATGGCCCCGCCGGCGACACGCGGCACCGGATCGATGTCGTCGCCGGTGATCTCGCGATAGAGCGTGGATACGATCGGAATGTGTTGCAGCGGATTGATGATATCGAGGATGTCGAAGAACGAGGGACCGTCATCGCCGAACGCCTGAAAACCACCGCCATTGCTGGGCGCCGATGGCCGAGCGTCTGCCGGAATGAGCCCACGAGATGGGGCCGAGGTGGGATCTAAAATGGTTGTCAGTGTTTCCATGCCTGCGCGGCCGATGATGATTTCACGCAACGCGACGCAAGTCGCGTGCCACCGATCAAGCCAATAAATTCAGGCGTTTATCGACCGTCCCTGCTTCATCGACTATCGCCGGGCCGGCAACGACTGTTCCCCGAAGCGGCAGGATCTGCCCACTTCAGAACAGGTGGCCGCCGCGTTCCGCCTTGGTGCGCAAGTAGCGTTCGTTGTGTTGGTTGGAGGGGATGGCGTGGGGCACGCGTTCCTCGACGGTAATGCCGCAGCCGGCAAGGCCTGCGACCTTCGCCGGGTTGTTGGTCAGCAGGCGGACGCGCGTGAAGCCAAGCTGTCGCAGCATTTGCGCCGCCGGCAGGTAGACCCGCTCGTCGGCATCGAACCCCAGTTGCTCGTTGGCGTCCATGGTGTCGAAGCCTTGGTCTTGGAGTTCATAGGCCCGCAGCTTGTTGACCAGCCCGATGCCGCGCCCTTCCTGGGCGAGATAGAGGAGCACCCCGCCGCCGGTGGATGCGATTTCGCGGATGGCGCCGCGAAGCTGGTCGCCGCAGTCACAGCGCAGGCTTCCGAGGAGGTCCCCCGTGAAACACTCGGAATGCAGGCGGGTCAGGACGGCCTTGTCCGGCTTCGGGTCGCCGATGATGAGCGCCAAGTGTTCGAGGCCGCCGTCTCGCGGTCGGAACGCCACGACGCGGGTTTCGACCGCGTCCAGCAACGGCACCTTGGCTTGGCTTACCGCCCGCAGAGAGCGCGCCGCGATGGGCTCGTACTGAAACACGTCGCCGGCATCGACGAACAAGAAGTCATGGCGGACGGCCCATGCCACGGGATCGTCCACATCGTCGATGGCGGCGCTGAGCGCGGCCGGCAGCAGCCGCGCTGTTTTCGCCAATAAGACGGCGGCGCTTTCGCAACTGTGCGCTGGACACTCGGTGATCGTCGGGGCGGCCGGCAGTGGTTGTGGAGGTAAGGCGTCGGGATGGGCGAAACTGCGCACCCGATCGGCCGTCAGCCCACCCTCCATGGCGATGGTGACCACCTTGATGCCGGAATGGATGAGCCCGAGCACGGTGGCGCGGCGCGCGGTGACGGCGAGAACGGCGCGCCGTCCGGCGATGGTTTCCAATTCTTTCAATGTGTCGGGGGTCACCGCCTCGGCCGCCAGCACCAGCGACGCACTACCGCCGCTGCCCAACACCACGACCGGACGACCGCGGCGTAGGTCGGAGACCGCCCGATCGACGGACAGCAACGACAGCGGCTCGCGGCTCGTGGGCACGGCAATCAAATGGGGGTGATCACTCAACAGCTTGTTCCGGCAAGCGTCACTTAGTCAGACAACAGAGCATGGCGTGACATTACTCGCGAACTCGCATGGGCAAAAGGTGCTTTCGAAACGGTGTGCCTGGCGGCGTAAAACTCCGTGCCGTGTCGGCGCTGTTGCCACGGATGGATGATAGCCCATATTTTGCTTACGTATATTCGAGGCTTGATGGAACCGGGGACACCATGACCAACGGCAAACGTGTTCTTCTTATCGATGATGATGACGCGCTGCGCGAAACGTTGTCGGAGCAACTCCGCCTGCACGAGGAATTCACCATCACCAGCGTTGAAGACGGACGCAGGGCGCTCGAACTCACCAAACAGGACTACTACGACGTCATCATCCTCGACGTGGGACTGCCCGACATGGATGGCCGGGAAGTCTGCCGCCTGATGCGGCGATCGGGCGTCAAGTCGCCCATCATCATGCTGACCGGCGCCGATACCGACGCCGACACCATTCTCGCCCTCGATTCCGGCGCCAACGATTACGTCACCAAACCCTTTCGGCTGGCGGTGCTGCTGGCCCGCCTCCGCGCGCACATTCGCCAGCACGAACGCAGCGACGACGCGGTCTTCACCATCGGCCCCTATTCGTTTCAGCCCGCCAACAAACTGCTGATCAGTTTCGAGGGCAATCGCAAGATCCGCCTGACCGACAAGGAAACGGCGATCCTGAAATACCTCTACCGGTCGGGCGGCAAGGTCATCAACCGCGATGTGTTGTTGGGCGAGGTGTGGGGCTACAACGCCGACGTGACAACCCACACACTCGAAACGCACGTTTATCGCCTGCGCCAAAAAATCGAACCGGACCCGTCCAACGCCTGCATCCTGGTCACCGAATCCGGCGGCTACCGCCTGATCGCATAGTGGGCGGATCAGTCCGTGGCGGCGGTGTTGGGCACATCAAGCTCAGTCCGCGAATGGGTCAATCACCAGAACACCGGTTTTGGCGATATCCTTGATGTTACGGGTGGCGAGAGTGAGACCGTACACCTTGGCCGTTGCGGCCAGCAGTCCGTCAATCACGGAAACGGGATCAGGCACGCTCAAACGGCCCCATTCCTCGGCGATGCGCTCATCGATGCCAAGTATACGGTCGGCGAAGGTCATTCGAACTTGCTCAAGCCAGCGTTCGATCACGGCCGCTTGTGTCGGATCCTTTCGCCGCTTCAATTCAATTCCTTTTCGGATTTCACCCAGAACGAGGACGCTCGTGGCGAAGTCCTTTGAAGGTAGGCTTTTGATCCACTGAGCCAACTGGGGGTGACAGCGGCCTCCCTTGCGCAATTCCGATAACACATTGGTATCCAAAAGGTATTTCATAAGGATACATCGCGACCGAAATCACGCTGTCTCTCAAACGTCAAGTCGGCGATCTCGTCGGGAAAGTCGCAGGCCAGTAACTCAAGTAAGGTCGGTTCTTCCGGTGGCAACAAGGCTTCGCGGACCCCTGTCCGAACCCGGTGCGCGGTTTCGGGGTCACTCCGCAATGCGGCCGCCAGCGTCCGGATCAGCGACGCATCACCCTCCGGTGCCTGGACTTCAACACGAACAATCCCTCGATCTTTACGACGGTGCCGATGGGCGCGGACGGCCCTTTGCTGAGCTGATTTCATTGTAACGCCTATTTCGGATTTCCAATTCCCCCGGAAATATAGCCGGAAATAGGACTGCGGGCAAATGGATTCAAGGACGCGCGCGGGATGGTTCCGAAAGCCGCAATGGTACTCAGTCCACTTGCCTCGCTATTCCCTCGCAGGCGGTTTCCAGCGGAGGACCGGGTTGCGGGCGGCGCGGGTTTCGTCCAGGCGGCGGCGCGGGGAAAGCCGGGGCGCTTGTTGAAAGAACTCGGCATCGCCGGATTGGGCGCGGGCGACCAGCGCCTTGACGCTGGCGATGAAGGTGTCGAGGGTTTGCTTGCTCTCGGTTTCCGTCGGCTCCATCAGCATCGCTCCATGGACCACCAGCGGAAAGTAGATGGTCATGGGGTGGAAACCTTCATCGATGAGCGCCTTGGCCATGTCCAACGTAGTGACGCCGGTATCCTTCAATGTGCGCTCGTCGAACAGGACTTCGTGCATGCAAAGGCTCTCGAACGCCGGGTTCAGCGTGTCCTTGAGCCGGGCCAAGACATAGTTGGCGTTGAGGACCGCGTCCCCCGACGCCTGCCGCAGGCCGTCGGCGCCCATGCTCATCATATAGGCCAAGGCGCGGACGAACATGCCCATCTGGCCGTGGAAGGCCGTCATGCGGCCGAACGGATGGGCGCCCTCGCCGGCATCGCGCCGGGTTTCGACGAACTCGGCCCCGTCCGCCGACCAGCGCACGAAGGGCACCGGCGTGTAGGGAGCGAGCTTTTCGGAGAACACCACCGGACCGGCACCCGGCCCGCCGCCGCCATGCGGCGTCGAGAA
>JAHCKI010000100.1 GCA_026125865.1 Rhodospirillales bacterium | reverse complement strand
AGAAATCGCCCAACACGGTCCAGCAGCCATGGCCGGCCATAGCTGCCGCGGCCGATCATCACCGCGTCCGCCCCCGTTTCCGTGAGCAAGCGCAATGCATCGTCTTCGTCCGTGACATCGCCGTTGCCGATGACGGGAATGGACACCGCCTCCTTGACTTCGCGGATATAGGACCAGTCGGCCTGACCGCAGTAGAACTGATTGCGGGTACGGCCATGGATGGTGATGGCACGAATGCCGACGGCTTCCGCAATGCGGGCAAGGGCGCCGGCATTGCGGGAACTGTGATCCCAGCCCGTGCGCATCTTCACGGTCACCGGGACATCGACGGCTTCGACCACGGCCTCCATGATGCGGCCGGCGAGAACCTCGTCGCGCATCAAGGCGGCGCCGGCGTCGCCGTTGACGACCTTCTTGACCGGGCACCCCATGTTGATGTCGATGATGGCTGCACCCAGGTCGCGGCAAAGCCGAGCGGCATCGGCCATGACATCCGGCTCGCAACCGGCCAACTGCACCGCCACCGGCTGTTCGTCCATCGCCGCTGCCGACCGTTTCAGGGTCTTGCGGGAAGCATACAACAACGCCTTGCTGGCAATCATCTCGGACACGACCAATCCGGCTCCGAACCGCTTGACCAGGCGGCGGAACGGCGGATCGGTGACACCCGACATCGGCGCCAATACGACGCGCGAGTCGAGGCGTACATCTCCGATCACCAATGGCTGACCGAAATCCATCATGGTGTGACTATTAGATAGGCAGAATTGGAAAATTGCAAGAACTCGCCCTGAAAATAGGCACTACCGACGACCCTGACTCAAAGCCATTACCCGATCAAGACGTCCGTCACGAATTTCACCCCTGGGTAGCCGAGAGTAAGCAAAAGGTAGGCAAGCAAAACCATACGCGCCGCGCGGCGGCCTCGCACACCGCTGACGTGGTGGGCGACGAGCAATATGGCAAGCACGATGAAGGCCGCGATGGACAGGATGGTTTTGTGGTCCATGGCCATCGGCGCGCCCATTTCGCGATACTGCAATGCCATCCCGGTCACCAACCCGACGGCGAGGACGACCTCGGCGATCAGGAGCAATCGGACGACGAGGGTTTCGCAACCGGCAAGCGATGGCAGCAATCTGGTCAAGGACGTCGGTTTCTTTCTCTTTAGTGCCCGTTCCTGCAGAAACGCCGCCAGCGCGGCGATGGCGGCGATTGTCACCAATCCGTAGGTGGTCACCGAGGTGGCGATGTGAACGCCGATCCACCCCGCCTCGCCGCTCCCGGCTACCAAGGGCTGTCCCGGTGTCCGTTGCCAAACGGTGGCGATAGCTCCCAACAGAATCATGTAGGTGGCAACCATCGGCGCCAAGCGCCAGGCTTGCGGCGCGACCGCCGCAACGATGGTGTAAATGGCCAGTGTGATGGCCACCGTCACCCATAGTGTCGCCGCCAGTCCCGTTTCCCATTGCGCCGAAAGCTGCCAGCCGACGCGCGCGAGCGCCGCCGCCGTCGCCAGACCGATGACGGCCCAGAACAAGGCGTCACGCGACGGTTGCCGCCGCAGAGCCTGCAACGAGGCCGGCAGAAAGGCGGCAAGGGCCGAAACATTGATGAGGGCGATATCCATGATCGCTGGCGCTTCCGCGCTCCGCTCCGCAAGAGACCGGCAAAAGTAAGCCGTTGCCATCGGTGGCCGATTTGGCAACAGTGGTCTTACTTTTAGCGTGTCTCGACGTCCCCATCACGCGGATATTTCCATGACTGTGCATGCTGGTACCTGTGTCGCGTTGGTGGTGGCTGGTGGACGTGGCGACCGCTTCGGCGCGGACATCCCCAAACAGTACTGCGGCTTGGCGGGCGAACCGGTGCTGAGGCGTTCCCTGCGGCCGTTTCTCGACCACCCGACGGTGGATGCCGTCCGCGTCGTTATCCGCCCCGGTGACGAAGACCTGTACACGGCCGCGAGCGAAGGGCTCCCCCTGCTGCCGCCGGTCGAAGGCGGCGCGTCGCGGCAAGAATCGGTTCGGCGAGGGCTTGAAAGCATTACCGATCTGGCGCCGGACAACGTGTTGATCCACGACGCGGCGCGACCCTTCGTCGGCGCCGATGTCATCTCCCGCGTTCTCGCCGCGCTCGAATCCGCCCCTGGCGCCATCCCGGCGCTGGCGGTCACCGACACCCTGAAACGTGCGGAGAGCGACGGCGGTACCATCATGGAAACCGTTGAGCGGACCGGCCTGTGGCGAGCGCAAACCCCGCAAGGCTTTCGTTTCCAGGCGATCAAGGACGCGCACCGCCGCTTCGCCGACACCGACCTGACCGACGATGCCGCGGTGGCCGAGCGCGCCGGTCTCGACGTCGCCTTGGTGGCCGGCGAGGAGGACAATGTGAAACTCACCACCCAAGAAGACCTCCACCGCGCCGAACGCCGGCTCGGGATGAGTACCGAAAGCCGCACCGGCTTTGGTACCGACGTTCATCGCTTCGGTCCGGGTGATCACGTACCCATCTGTGGCGTTGCTATTCCCTTCCGCTCCGGCCTCGCCGGCCATTCCGATGCCGATGTGGGCCTGCACGCCATCACCGACGCCGTTCTCGGCGCCATCGCCGCCGGCGACATCGGCAAGCACTTCCCGCCGAGCGATCCCCGCTGGAAGGGCGCGTCGTCGGACATCTTCCTCCGTCACGCCGGGCGATTGGTTGCCGAAGCCGGCGGGCGCATCACCAACATCGACGTGACCATTATTTGCGAGCAACCCAAGATCGGCCCCCACCGCGACGCCATGATCGCGCGCATCGCCGGCATCCTGGCCATCGCGCCGTCGCGCGTCAGCGTCAAGGCCACCACCACCGAGCGCCTCGGCTTCACCGGCCGCGAAGAAGGCATAGCCGCCCAGGCGGTGGCGACCGTGCGGGTCTCGTAACGCCGATTGTGCCGATCAGAATCCTGTCATTTCCTTCGGCAAACAATATCTGAATTCGATAAACGAATCTGGAATCAAACCAAATAATTCTCGCCATACTATCGAGTACATGCACAACAGTGTGTGTATTTTTTGAGCGAACGGTAGGATTTCACCACGAACTGTCGCCGAAATCACGATACTGCATTTATTTTGTGTACACCTTCCTACGTACATCGAAGTTAGAAATAGCAACTTCCTTTTGTAAAATTTAGGATCAATACGCAAAAAACTTTCGGAGGAGGAGTAAGCAATGCCGATCAATGGCGGTCCGGGGGACGATTTCTTGAACGGGGGAAACGGCCCAGACATGATTTTCGGATTGGGTGGCAATGACACGCTGAATGGCGGTGCTGGCGCCGACACATTGAATGGCGGTGCCGGTACCGACACGGCCACCTATTTGGGAGCGAGCGGCGGTGTAAACGTCAGTCTTGAGGAGGGAGTCGGTTTCTGGGGCGACGCCGACGGCGACGTGTTGATCAGTATCGAAAACCTGGAAGGTTCCAACTACCGGGATGTTCTCGCGGGCAACGCGGGCAACAATACCCTTTGGGGCAAAGGCGGCAACGACAACTTGAAAGGTGGCGCCGGCGCCGATTCCCTGGATGGGGGTGCGGGCGACGACACCGCAGTCTATGCGGGGTCGAATGCCGGAGTGCAAGTCAACCTGGCGACAGGCATCGGTTCGGGCGGCGACGCTCAGGGCGACAGGCTCAGCAATATCGAGAATATCGTTGGTTCCGGTTATGCCGATACGTTGATCGGCAACAACGGCGCCAACTTCCTGAAGGGTGGTGTCGGGAATGACGTTCTTCGTGGCGGCGGCGGCAATGATGAATTGCGAGGGGATCAAGGCGCCGACGACCTGGACGGCGGCGCCGGAACCGATGTCGCCTACTACAACGATTCGGCCCAAGGGGTACACATCGACCTCGGCGAGGGCGTCGGATACAGCGGAGAGGCCGCCGGTGACACTTTCGTTAGCGTTGAAGGCCTTGTGGGTTCCATTCACCGCGACTTGCTCACCGGCGATGACGCCAACAACGCGCTCTGGGGCGAAGACGGCGACGACAACTTGGCGGGCGGTGCCGGCAACGACTACCTGGACGGCGGCAACGGCGACGACACCGCCGTGTACCTCAATGCGAGCGCCGAGGTGGAAGCCAATCTGGCGACGGGCGTCGGCTTGGTTGGCGACGCCGAACGCGACACGTTGGTCAGCATCGAGAACGTGTTTGGCTCCGATCACGCCGATATCCTGATCGGCAACATCGTCGCCAACACTTTAATGGGCGGCTACGGAATTGATGACCTTCGCGGTGGCGGCGGCGATGACGATCTGTGGGGCGAAAGCGGTCATGATTTCCTCACCGGTGATGCGGGCAACGACTACCTGGACGGCGGCGAGGGAAACGATACCGCCTTCTTTTCAGGCAATCGGAGCGACTACGCCGTTACGTTCCATGGCGGAAGCACGTACCGGATCGAGGACAACCGCGCCGGCTCGCCGGACGGCATCGATACGACGGTCGAGGTGGAAATGTTCCAATTCGCGGACGGCATCTTCACCGACGCCAATTTGATCGTTTGACGCGAAAAGCGGCGCTCCCACGGGGGCGCCGCCTCCTTGCCCTTCACTGTTCTTCGGTTTCCTCGGCGATCCATGAAAGGAAGTCCGGATTGCCGCCGGTGATCGGAATGGCGACGATGCAGGGGCATGAGTAAGAGTGGTACTCCTTGACCCGATCCGTCAGGCGGCCGACGAGTTCGCTTCGGGTCTTTAAAATAATCGCGACTTCCCGGTCCTCTTGAACATCTCCCTCCCAATGATAGACAGAGGTGATACTCGGCAGAACGTTCGCGCAGGCGGCTAGGCGCTCGTCGACCAGTGTTCGGGCAATCTCCAAGGCTTCTTCTTGGGAGTTGGTGGTAATGTAGATCATCGTTGAGGTCATGGTCGCGGCCCTTGCGCTTGCCTTCCGGACTTTCTTGCCGCGTCGTACGCCCGTCTTCGCCCGCTCGCAAGTCTCGAAGAAGGTGTTTATGATATCGGTCCGTTGGTCGGACGGTCTCACGATGCTACAAATGGTCCGAGTGTTTCGCCGTGCCGGTTCGCTCGTTGCCGCGGTGATGGCGTAAGCGCGCTGACCTCAGCCGCGATGGGCGCGGACGATGGGGCCGCGTGACGTCAATGCATGATCGCCGACATTCAAGACAATGCCGCCGGTGTCCCGGTTCTGGGTCATACGGGAATTTCACAAGGCGTTCTTGATGTCATGGGGGTCTTGCCCCGTCATCTCTTCGTTCCGGAATCAAAGCGGCCCCATGCCTACGAAGGCCGGCCGCTCCCCATCGGTTACGGGCAGACGATTTCGCAGCCTTACATCGTTGCGCTGATGACCGATCTCCTCGATCTGGACGGCGACGAAACCGTGCTGGAGGTCGGAACCGGCTCAGGGTATCAGGCGGCGGTACTCGCCAGTCTGGCGCGGCGCACTTACACCATCGAAATCGTGCCGCAACTGGCCGCAAGCGCAGCCGAACGCCTCGCCGAACTCGGTTTTGACGCCGACATCGTCAGTGTGCGTCAAGGCGACGGTTACCACGGATGGGAAGAACATGCGCCTTTCGACGGCATCCTGGTCACCGCCGCGGCCTCTCACATCCCGCCACCCCTGATCCGACAATTGAAACCGGGCGGGCGCATGATCATCCCCGTCGGCGCCCAGTTCTTCGTGCAGGAATTGATGATGGTGGAGAAGGACGCGGAAGGCCGCGTGACAACGCGGCATTTGCTGCCCGACCGTTTCGTGCCGCTGACCAGCGAGGGGTGACGTGGCCCTTTTGGCCGCTGTCGCCCTGATGTCAGCGGGCGCCCTGGCCTTCGAGGTGTTGCTGGTGCGCATGGTCTCCATCGCTCAATGGCACCATTTCGCCCACATGATCATCAGCGTCGCGCTCCTGGGATTTGGCGCCAGCGGTACCGCCTTGACCTTCTTGCGCGAGCGTTTGCTGAACCGGCTTCCGGTGTCCTTCGCCGTCCTGGCAACCCTGTTCGGACTGACGGCGCCCGCCGGATTTGCGCTGTCGCAAGCGGTGCCGCTCAACGTCCCTGAATTGGCCTGGGACCACCGCCAGCAATTCAACCTGCTGCTGGTTTATCTTCTTCTCGCGGTTCCGTATCGCGCCGCCGGCGTTCTTCATGGGCATGCCGTTTCCCATCGGCCTCGCTGAAACCGCCACGTGGCCGTCAGAGGTTCTGGTTCCATGGGCCTGGGGGATCAACGGATGCGCGTCCGTAGTCAGCACGATCCTGGCAACCGTGCTTGCCATACACTTTGGGTTTTCGGTGGTGGTGCTACTCGCCGCCGCTTTGTGCGCAGCCGCCGCCGTCGTATTGCCGGTGAGCAGATCGGCGGCTTCCCGCTCTACTGCCCGGTGCGGGTGAGCTCCCCTGCGATGTATTTCAGATGTAGCCCCTTGCGAACGCGGGAAAACTCGAGATGGAGGCCGGTGTCCGTCAGCGTTCGGTCGTAGGTTTCCAACTCGTAACCGGCGTCATCCGTGATGTGCAACGCATAGACGGTCAGCGTCTCGCCGCGCATTGCCGCCCACACAAAAGGATCCCCCTTGAACGGATCGAGCGGAATACTCTTTCCGAACAAGTCTGTACGCATTGCCGAGGCGAACACGCCGTCCCGCGTTGTCGGCGAGAAATTGATCGAGTAGGTCTTGCGCTTTTTTTCGCCATTCTCGTCATCGGCGCCGCGCTTGAGGGTCGTCCAGGTGATGTTGAAGCCCCTTTCCAAGGGCTGGATGACGACCCCGATGTCCCGCACGGTGAGTCCTGCCTCGTTGTCGGCGATCGCCTCACCTTCGTAGGTGCCGAAGAAATCCTCGATACGGGCCTGCTTTTCTCCGGCCGGCGCGTTCGATAACGGCCAAGCGAGTGCGAGCAGAAGAACCAGCCAACGTATCGCAACCATCCTGAGTCGTCCCGAGCCAGTCCCCTCCATTGGCCCCTTCGCTCAAAACAAACAAATAGACGAACACAAAAATGGTCGGAGCGGCCGGATTTGAACCGGCGACCCCTACACCCCCAGTGTAGTGCGCTACCAGGCTGCGCCACGCTCCGCCATTGCGTTGACATATATAGCGCGCTCCCCTCGAAATGCGCAACCGAGAGCGGCCATCGGGCCAGGATGGAAATGCTAATCCAAGAGCTTCCGGCAGGCCCTCAGTTCCTCAAGGATCTTCTTCAGTTCGTCGCGCACGGACTCCAGTTCATTGTTTTTCTTGTTTTTATCCGCTGGCGTTTCGATGACCGCGAGGGGCTCGGCTTCCGCGTTGTCGATTTTCGCTTTTCTTTGGCGCAGCAATTTCTGCGCCCCTCGGATCGTGTAGCCTTCCTCGTGAAGCAACGACCGAATACGGTGCAATACCGTAACATCCTCGGGACGGTAATAGCGGCGGCCGCCGCCGCGCTTCAAAGGGCGAACCTGGGGAAACTTGCTCTCCCAAAAACGCAGAACGTGCTGCGGGAGGTCGAGTTCTTCCGCAACCTCGGCAATCGTTCGAAAAGCCGTCGGGGACTTCGATCCTTGTTTGTGGGGCGTGAATTCTAAGGGTTCCGCCATTCTTAGCTCTCTGGCGGCGGTTCACGGTCCTGGTTGATGCGTCCCTTCAGCACCTGGGAGGCGCGGAACGCCAACACCCGGCGCGGCAGGATCGGCACTTCTTCCCCCGTCTTCGGGTTACGTCCGATTCTTTGCCCTTTCTGGCGTACCGAAAAGGTCCCGAACGATGAAATCTTTACGATTTCTTCCCGAGCCAACGCATCGGAAATTTCGTCGAGCACCATTTCAACCAGCTTCGCCGATTCATTCCGAGACAGACCCACTTCCTGGTACACTGCCTCACTAAGGTAGGCTCGCGTTATCGTTTTCTCGGCCATTCTCGCCTTGCCCCCGGCAAACAAACCAACCCGTAGCCTATCTCTCTGTAAGAAAGGCGTCAATATCAAAGGGATGGAAGCGGTCTTTTGTTCACATTGTGATCAGAGGAACGCTACC
>JAHCKI010000010.1 GCA_026125865.1 Rhodospirillales bacterium | reverse complement strand
GAGATGTAGACGACCGGCCCCTTGTGGACGAGGTGCTCGAGGCCGGTCACCTCAAAGCGGACGCCAACGCTCTCCAGGCCCCGCTTCACCTCGGCGCCGAAGGCGGCGATCGCGGTCGGATTGAGCTGATTACGCTTGCCCTTGCGGCCGGCCTTGAAGATCGCGAGCCCAACCTTCGGGTAGAATACAAGACTCGCAAGAAGCCGATTCCATGACATCTTATTGCCTGGGCATTCCGGCGCTGAGTCTGCTCACGCCGCCCGGCCCGGCCGGGACCGGAGCGCCATCGCGATCAGGCGACAACGCCCGCGGCAGCAGCAGTTTCTGTCCTGCCATTATGACGTGGCAAGCGGCGCCGGCTCCCCCCTCCCCGCGCTAGAACGCATAGCCGTAGCGCTCGAAATACCAGCGCCAGTGTTTCCGGATCATGACACGTTCTTCGCTGGCAAGCTCGTGAACGTTGCGGCGATAGCCCTTCTTGTCGGCGAGATAGGCGTCGACGGCCGGCTCCGCCTCGGCAAAGTCGCCGAGCTCCAGGCGATCATAGACATCGGCGAGCACCGCCTTCGTGCCGCCGATCAGATCCTCGTACCGGATCTCGACCAGGCGCCCGTCCGGAATCAGCGGCCGGTCGCGCTCGTAAGCGGCGTACATCCGGTCGAAGCATTCGAACACGTGGCGCCTGAGCCACCCGTCATCCTCCGGCAGCGGATTGTTGAGGCCCTGGCCGGAGGCCATCGCCTTCCACGTCAGCATGGTCGAGGAGAACACCTCGAACGGATTGCGGGTGAGATGGATGAAACGCGCATCGGGATAGAGCTTGAGCAGCGTCGACACCCGGCCGGTATGGAGCGGCGACTTCAGCACCAGCCGCTTGGCGTGGACGAACTGGAGGCGCTTGACGAAATCGCTGAAGCCCTGCTCCCACTCCCGCCGCTCGTCGTCGGAAAGCTCGGCGAGGTCGACATAGCGGAGATTGTCGTCGGCCTGCAGCGGGAAGGCGAGGCTCCGGTAGATCGTGCCGAGGCCGAGATTGGCGAGCGCGAACTCCTCCTCCTGCGGCGAATCGAAGGCGAAGCTCATGGCGTCGGACGGGCGCGTGTCCGGCAGGAACAGCCGGCTCCGGCCGAAGAAGCGTTCGAGCAGCATGAAGCTCGACGGGAACATGCATTCGAACGTCGTCGGGAAGCCGAAGCGCGGGTCCCCCGACAGAAGCTCGTGCATGAGCGTCGTGCCGGTCCGCCAGTGCCCGAGGATGAAGACCGGCGCCTCGACCTCCGTATCGGCGACCCGGCGGCCATAGATGGCTTCGGATGCATAGTGGCAGAGCGAGTTGACCGGCGTTACCGCGGTAACCCCGAGAATCCGCGGCAGACAGTTGAAGGTGATATCGAAGTTACCCGCCGCCATCAGCTTCAGCCACGCGCCGAAGCGCATGCCGTGCCAGATATAGGGGGCGGCTCCACCAGACCGCTCGATCCTGAACGGATTGAGCCGGAGCCAGTCGAATTTTGTCCTCTCGGCGCGATCGCTGCCAACCGCGTCTTGCTCTTGCGTAATCGTCACTCATTCGCCTCTGACTGTTTCCGCCGGTTGATGAACCGCCAGCTCGGGGGCCGCCACCCTTTGACAGCAAACTCGCAGAGGATCGTTGCGCCCGTCAAGGATATGAGCCGACTGCAATCAGCGTCGCCCAACCACCTTCTAGCGCAATCCGCCGGCCAGTCTCGTTAAAAACATTGTCATCCTGGGCCACCGCGCGACGCCGATCCCCCCTTTTTCCGGCATGTCGGCGGGACACGTCGGAAACAGAACTGCGTTGCGTAACGCCTCGCCGGCCGGGCGGTTCCGGCATGCCCCGACCCCGCTCACCCGCCGCCGCCCGCTAACGGCCAAGCGTCTCCTTCACCGCCACCGCGAGCTGCTTCAGCGAGAACGGCTTCGGCAGGAAGTGGAAGATCTCGCCCTCCGGCAGGTTCTTCTTGAAGGCGTCCTCGGCATAGCCGGAGATGAAGATGATCTTGAGCTCCGGCCGCTGCTTGCGGAGCTCCTTGAGGAGCGACGGACCGTCGAGCTCCGGCATGACCACGTCCGAGACGACCAGGTCGATCTTGCCGCCCGCCTCCTCCATGACCTCGAGCGCCTCGACGCCCGATCCCGCCTCGTAGACCTTGTAGCCGCGCGAGGCGAGCGCCCGGGCGGCGAAGGCGCGCACCGCCTCCTCGTCCTCGACCAGCAGGATGGTGGCGCTGCCGGTGAGATCGGCGATCTCGGGGCCGGCTTCCGCGTGCTGCACGACGGCCTCGCCTTCCGCCGGCACGTAGCGCGGCAGGAAGATGCGGAAGACGGTGCCCTTGCCCACGGTCGAATCGAAGAAGATGTGGGCGCCGGTCTGCTTGACGATGCCATAGACCGTCGACAGGCCGAGGCCGGTGCCCTTGCCGACATCCTTGGTCGAGAAGAACGGCTCGAAGATACGCGCCTGCACCTCCGGCGGCATGCCGATGCCGGTGTCATGCACTTCCACGACCGTGTAATCCCCCGCGGCATGTTCCAAGGCGGTGTCTTCGTTCGGTTCAAGCGTGGCGTTCCGGGTCGAGATGGTGAGTACGCCCCCGTTTTTCATGGCATCGCGGGCGTTGACGACAAGGTTGAGCACGGCATTTTCAAGCTGACCGCGATCAATCATCGAATTGCCGAGGTCTTCCGCGAGGATTTCAATGATTTTGATGCGTTCACCCAAGGTGCGACGCAGGAGGTTGGTCATCCCGCGAATAACCTCATTGACGTCCGTCATTTCGGGTTTGAGATGCTGGCGTCGCGCGAAAGCAAGGAGACGGCTCGTCAACTCGCTTCCTCGCTCGACCGACCAAAGGGCGTCCGCAATGAGTTCTTTGTGCTCCGGGTTGTCCTCGAGGGATTCTTCGAGCAACTGAAGATTGCCGATGATGATGGCGAGGAGATTATTGAAATCGTGCGCGATGCCACCGGTCAGTTCGCCGATGGCCTGCATCTTCTGGGCGTGACGCAGGCGTTCTTCAGTGATCTTGCGCTCGGTGATGTTCTCCTTGACGCCAACGAAGTGAGTTGTTTCGCCTCGGACGTTCTTTACGATGGAGCGATCGACGCCAACTCCCAACAAAACTCTCCCGATTTTCTTTTGTTTTGGAATTCACCCACCCATACATCACCCCTGGTTATCGTTTTCCAAAGGTCTTCGTATACCTCCGGTGGCGTAAGACCGGATTTGAGAATTCTTGGATTCTTCCCAACGACTTCGGGATAGGCATAGCCACTGACTTCAGTAAACTTTGGGTTGACGTATTCGATATTGCCTTCGATGTTCGTGATCACGACCGCGGCGGGGCTTTGCTCAATGGCCTGGAACAGCTTGCGGAGGTCGCCTTCCGCCCTACGGTGCGCCGATACGTCGCGAAGGAACAATAGATGATGTTCCTCCCCGCCCCACTGCATGGGGATGGTTTCCATCTCGGCATAGACAACTGAACCGGTGGGACGGACGATGTCAATTTGTGCAACATCGCCACCAAGTACCGGGTAGCCGAACGGAACGCCGACCAATTTTTCGTTCGGATAGCCGAACAACGCCTCCGCTGCCCGATTCAGAAAGCGAATCTTCTTTTCGCGATCCACGATGATCGTGGCGACGGATTGCAGATCGAATATGCTCCGCCAGCGCGCCTCGCTTTCACGCAGTTCTTCTTCGTTCTTCTTTTTTTTGGTGATATCGTCAAATAGCGAGACAACCTCGCCGCTCGGCAATCGGAAGACGTAACTCTTTCGCCAGCCTGAACCGCGCTCGTCATGGTAGAACCATTCCGGGAACTGTTCTACTTCGCCGCTCTTTGCCACGCGGTAGAGAACATCTGTTAAGCCCGCTGCTTTCAGACCGGGGAAAGCCTCCGCGACTGACAAGCCAACGACCGCACTCCTATCAACGTTCAATATTTGTTCCGCCGCACGGTTGAGGTCCTTGACGGTCAGTTTTCCATCCTGGTCAGAATAAAGATAGATAGCCACACCACTGTTCAAATGCTCGAACAGTTCTCGAAACCGCGCTTCGCCGGCACGAATGCGCTGCAAAATCGAGTCACTCAGATACAGAAATACAACCGTTCCAAGCGCAATGAGTACAATGGAGACGCCCGCAACGCCTTGCGCGGCAGTGAAGAACGGCGCCCGAAACTCGGAGATATCGATTTTCCCGACGACACCCATACCGAGACCGGCAACCGGCGCATAGGCCGCCACAACTTCGTTTCCACGAAAATCCCGCCCTTCGTGGATTCCGGATTGGCCGCTCAACGCCAATCGGAACATATCGGAATTTACGATGGCTTCGCGATCTGCGCTTGATAGACTGGTGACGTGATTCGCCCAGTGCCTGATGACCTCTGGCCCTTCGACGTCTTGTCGGAATACAAAGAGTTCACCGCTCTCCCCAAGCGGGGGAATCAACTTCAAATCGTCAATTGGCGTTTGTTCGGAACGAATCGCCGCTTCGATACGATCGACTTCTATTTTTACGACGGCCGCGAGGCTTTTCTTCTCGTGTTCCAAGCCCGCTGAGTAAAGTGTCCAGATGGCAACACCGCCGAGGGTCACGGCAACGACGGTCAACACCAGGAATAGAGCGAAAAGCATGCCCCAGTCACGGCGTGGTGACACCTTCACTGATCGTCGTCTCCTTCCCGCAAAGTCCCGTCAAGTACCGCGCGCAGGCGCTTGACACTCACCGGTTTGCTCAGGGTCTTCACCGACCGTAGGCCCTTGTATTCCGCGAGAAGGCGAGCGTTCACCGCGTAGTGAGGACTGAAGCCGGTGATAATGAGGAGATCCCCGTCATATCCCTGCTCAGCCAGCCAGATGATGAGTTCGTTGCCGTCTATCTCCGGCATCACCATGTCGATAACGACAAGCTCCGGCGCCAAGCGGCTATATGCCTCTTGAAACTCGCGGCCCTGTGTTGTGATCGTGACATCATAGCCGAGCGGCGCAGCAACGCGGCCGACGAATGCGGCGAACTTCGCCTCGTCATCAACGATCAGTATCCGTTTCGGACCCATGTTGTGGCCTTCGTTGGAGAACCCGGACATAGAGTTTACGCATGACACCCATAAATCAAGGGGATCCTTTCACGGCAGTATCCTCTCCCCACACGTGAAAATAGACTAAGTCGCGAAACGATATTGCCTGGCTTGCGCAGGCTTCCCTTGTGTAGGGAAACATGCTAGAGGAACCAACTCAGATTGGAAAATCAACTTTTCTAGCTTAATGAGTAAACAAGTCATCAGAGTTCTTCTCCTTGGAGGCGAAGAACATCACGCGAAAAACTTACAGATTTTGTTAACCGATGAAGAGCGCAACATCGGTGGTGTGGCGTGTCTAGTAGAACCCCAAGCCGATGCTTCAGTTTTCCCGGAACGGGACCGGTTCGACCTTGTCGTTTGGATGATGACATCCAAAAAGCCTGATCAATTGGGCGAATTCTCCAAACTGTCGGAAATCGTAAAGTCCATTCCCGTTATCGTTTTGTTGCAGGATATCAACGAGGCGTTCGGCTACCAAACCGTAGAGGCCGGCGCCCAGGATTTCCTGTTGCCCGACGAACAAAATCCACGCCAGGTGCAAAAAGCCGTCCGCAATGTGATTGCCCGAAAACTGGCATTAAGTCGGGAAACGATCGCGTTGTTGAACCGTCAACAAGCGAGAGGACCTCAAGTAGTTTCTGCGATTTGCGGCGCGTCAGACCTCACGATGACAAAGAGGAAACTTGGAATATCAGCTCTTCGTGATCGTCATCCGGAAGAGTACGACAAGCTTCGAGACGTCTATACAGGCTTCCTGAATCGCGCACTGGATTTTTCGAGCGGAGATATCGTGGATGAACTCAATAGTTTTGCGGATCGACTAGGCATGTTGGGCGCGGGCCCCAGGGACATTGTCGACCTGCATAAGGAAGCCGTCATAGACGGTCAGCAGCGACACTCCCCAGCACGCGCCAAACCCTTTGTTGAAGAAGGTCGCATCGTTATGTGCCAGGTCCTAGGTTTTTTGGCATCCTATTATCGAACGCTGTCATGGGGGGGGTGTCCGTTGAAAGAGCGCCATACACGGTACCCACTACCCGAGAAAATCCCAGCGCAAAGGAAAGGAATAGAGGGACATGAGTGAGTTCGTCCTGAAACTATATGTCGCCGGACGAACGCCTCGGAGCGAACAGTCGATTAGACATATTCGCGAAATTTGCGATCGCGATCTCCTGGGTAGGTACCATCTCGTAGTTATCGACGTACTCGAACGTCCACAACTTGCCGAAAATGAAAAAATCCTGGCGACACCGACGGTGGTACGGGAGTTGCCACTCCCATTGAGGCGGGTGGTTGGCGATCTCTCGAATCACGAGCGTGTCCTGATCGGTTTGGATATTTCAATCCCAAATGACGAAGAGCGGGGAGAGAGCGAATGATGGAAACCATGCCTATCGCCGTGGTTGAAAAACTCGAAACAGGGATCCCGGGATTCGATTTCATTTCCGAGGGTGGTTTACCAAGGGGCCGCACCGTCCTTGTCTCCGGCAGCGCCGGCAGCGGTAAAACGATTTTCGCGTCACAGTTCCTTGTCGAGGGCGTGCAAAAACACGACGAGGCGGGTGTATTTGTCACTTTCGAAGAACATCCGAGAGATATTCGCCGCAACGTCGGCACGTTTGGGTGGAATTTCAGTGAGTTAGAAGCCAAAAAGAAAATCGTTTTCGTCGATGCAGCGCCGGATCCGGCGGAAGAGATCACCGTAATCGGTGACTATGACTTCGGAGCGTTGTTGGCGCGAATCGAGCATGCTATCCGCAAAATCGGCGCCAAGCGCGTTGTACTCGATTCCGTAGGCGCCATTTTTGGGCATTTCTTTGATGGTCATCGAGTCCGGCACGAGCTTTTCCGCATCGCGACGGGTCTGCGCGAAATGGGCGTTACCGCCATATTGACTGCCGAACGTGTCGATGAGTACGGGGAAATAGCGAGACATGGAATCGAGGAATTCGTAGCGGACGCCGTCATTATCCTCCGCAACGTGCTGGAAGAGGAAAAGCGTCGCCGCACCATCGAGATCCTGAAATTCCGAGGTACAAGCCATCGCAAGGGTGAGTATCCCTTCACCATCGTGCCGAACGAGGGACTGATCGTCATTCCGATTTCAGCCGTCGAGTTGAAACAACGCTCGGGCGATACTCGCGTCACCTCCGGCAACTCACAACTTGACGCCATGTGTGGTGGCGGCTTGTTCCGTGATTCGATCATCCTCGTCTCGGGCGCCACGGGAACGGGCAAGACGCTCCTCGGAACGCACTTTGTCGATGGCGGTGCGGCGGCGGGTGAACGCTGTCTCCTGCTCGCGTACGAAGAAAGCCGCGAACAGCTTGGACGCAATGCCATCGGCTGGGGCACTGATTTCGATCGGTTGGAGCACGAGGGACAGCTTCGTGTTGTTTGCGAGTATCCCGAATCCGCCAGCCTCGAAGATCATCTCGTGCGCATCAAGAACCATATCGAGGACTTCAATCCCCATCGCATTGCCATCGACAGCCTGTCGGCGATGGAGCGCATGTCTACGACCCGCGGCTTCCGCGAATTCGTTCTCGGCGTCACATCCTTCATCAAGGACAAAGAGGTGACCGGCCTGTTCACGTCGACAACGCCGACTTTGACCGGCGGCACATCCGTCACCGAGGCTCACATTTCCTCGATCACGGATAGCATCATTCTGCTGCGCTATGTCGAGCTTTACGGCGAAATGAAGCGCGCAATCACCGTTTTGAAGATGCGGGGATCAGAGCACGACAAGGACATCCGCGAATTCAGAATCGACGGGAATGGCATGCATATTGGATCACCGTTCCGCAACGTTGCCGGCATATTGGCGGGCAATCCAATGCAGATCACGGCATCCGAAATGGAACGCCTCGACCAGATGTTTCCGGAAGGGACGGCTTTGTAGGCGCCGTCATCCAAGGCGACGGAATGGCGCCCTGACAACTCAATCAAAGTCGTCGATCAAATTCGTCTCGTACCCTTCGTGCCACTTCTCGAAGGCTTTCTCGAGCCCTTCCTCTTCCCAGGAAGCGTGCGACGGTACGCCGAGTATGATGTTGTGCACGTGGTGGAAAGGTTCGCCGATGTGCATGCCGCTACCGTCGATGGTGAACTCGCGAATGCCCTTGGCGTGCTGTGACCCGCGCATCTTGATGACGGTGATTCCCCGTCGCAAGACACCATCGATCTCAACATACCGCAAAAGGATGATAGCGTCGGTTATGGTTGATATGTGGGCTTCAGTAATGGAATCGCCCCCGGACAAACGCGGCGACGTGCTCGTGAACAAACTGCACAGTTCTTTCTCCTTGGCATAGGAGGTCAGTCCGATCACGAACTCGCGGAAAAAGCGAACCGGTGCGACTCGCTCCATCGCCGAAACACTGTCTATGACGAGGCGGTTTGGCTTGAAATCTTCAATTTCCCTCTGAATGTTAAGGAGATGATCCTCCAATCCCATGGCTTCCGGGTATTGGCATACGACGCGTAGAAGGCCATTGGCCTCCCAATGTTGGAAGCCGAGCCCCCATGATTCCGCATTGCGTAACAACTGTGGCTGCGATTCCTCGTAAGCGAGCATCAGAACCCTCTCGCCGGCATTGCATCCTGCCGCCGTGAAGGTTCCGGCCATAAGGGTTTTGCCGCCACCCGTCGGCCCGCTTACCAGAAACACCGAATCCCGGAACATGCCGCCGCCGGTCATTTCATCCAGTGTGGTGTTACCTGTACTGAGCCGGTTCGAGGACGACGATTGCGTCAATTCTCGAGCCGATAGAGGCAGGATACTGATACCGCCGCTGCTAATGGTGAACGGGTATTCTCCCTTGAAGTGCATGTCACCACGCATCTTCATGACCTGGATGGTCCGTCGCGCCTTTTCCGATCTCAGAACGTTGCGTAGGATGATGACGTTGTCGGAGACGAATTCCTCAACGCCGTGGCGCGACACCAGCCCGTATTCGGCTAGCCGTTCCGCAGTTATGATCGTGCTAACACCAAGCGCTCGTAACATCTGAGTGATGCGGAAGATCTCTCGCCGGACAATCGCTGCATCCGTGTACTGCTGAAACAGCGCCCCCAGGGAATCGAGCACCACAAGATTGGCGCCGGACTCGCCAACGGCAAAACGAATTTGAGTCAGCAACCCCTCCAGATCGAAAGCGCCGACTTGCTCCTGGACCACGGGTTCCGGCGAGCAATCCAGAATCACCAGCGTCCCCGCTTTGAGGTAGCGATCGATGTCCCAACCCATGCGTTTGACGTTGCGAACAATGTCGACGGCTGGCTCTTCCAAGGTTACGAACACGGCCGGACGATCGAATTGGGTTACACTGCGGTAAACCAACTCCAGCGAGAATACGGTCTTACCTGATCCTGAACTTCCGCTGATGAGGGTCGGCCGTCCCATCGGCAACCCTCCCATCGTGATGTGCTCAAAACCTTCAATTCCCGTTTGGATTTTCGGTACCGGTTCAAGCCCGATCAGTGACTGTACGTTGTTTCTCATGATGTCCCAATGCGCGTAATTCGATCAGATCTGATCAGGAGATGAGGCCAAGCTGTCTAAGAACAAAGCCAGCGTCCGAAAAATTGCCGATAAGGCGTACCTGCGGGTAGGGTGAGGCCTTCACCAGCGTCGGTGTCGCCATTACCCGATCTTCGATGGCAAGTTCTGGGTTCTTGCTGATGTTGATCACCTCTAAGGCATAATTCTGCTCGCCAATATTTTCACGCAAGATTTTCTTTATTCCGGAAATCGCGGTTTCCGGAACCGGCCCAAAGTCGGACACGAACAACTTCAGGATCAATTTCGTGACAAAAAAATCGGTCATTTCTAGATTTCAGCGTTGAGTTCGATAGAGAGTATATGCACCAACCGTGGCCTTCCGGAAGTCGGACAGCATCCAAATCGGTTTTTTTTCAGCGTCCTCACGCGATAGCTACCTTGAACTACGAACAACATCGTGACCCTTCCGTAACTTGCTTTGCAGAAAACGTCAATGATTTGCGTTCGCAGATTTCATAACATACTGGCAAGGGCTTAGACGCGGCCCAAACCCTTAGCCTTCTCTCTTGGACAGATCGTAGGAAAAAGGAAATTCGAATAAAAGAGAATGCGGCCAAACTATTCCTAAGTTGGCCGCATTTCTTCTGACACAGACCCTGTCGGGCCTATGGATGGGCATTTCCCATCCATAGGCTTTGGACCACTTAGTGAGCCAACACCGCCAAGATCAACAAGGCGACGATATTGGTGATCTTGATCATGGGGTTGACGGCCGGGCCCGCGGTGTCTTTGTACGGGTCGCCGACCGTGTCGCCGGTCACCGCCGCTTTATGGGCTTCCGAGCCCTTGCCCCCGTGGTGGCCGTCCTCGATGTACTTCTTGGCGTTGTCCCATGCACCGCCACCGGCAGTCATCGAAATGGCCACGAACAGGCCGGTGACGATGACACCGAGAAGCATGGCGCCGAGCGCCGCGAAGGCGGCCGACTTGCCCGCGATCATCACGATGATGAAGTAAAGGACGATGGGTGACAGCACCGGCAGCATTGACGGGATCACCATCTCCTTGATGGCGGCCTTGGTCAGCAAGTCCACGCACTGCCCATATTCGGGTTTGCCGGTACCTTCCATAATGCCGGCGATTTCCCTGAACTGGCGGCGAACCTCCAACACGACCGAGCCGGCGGCGCGACCGACGGCCATCATGCCGAGAGCGCCGAACAGATACGGCAACAGACCACCAACGAGAAGACCGACCACGACATACGGATTCGACAACGAGAAGTTGACGGTCACACCTTCGAAGTAAGTGAACTTGTCGACGTTGGCGCTGAAGTAGTTGAGGTCCTGGGTATAGGCCGCGAACAGCACCAGTGCGCCGAGACCTGCCGAACCGATGGCGTAGCCCTTGGTCACGGCCTTGGTGGTGTTGCCGACCGCGTCGAGGGCGTCAGTCGTCTTGCGGACGTCTTCTTCCAGCTCCGCCATCTCGGCAATGCCGCCGGCATTGTCGGTGACCGGACCATAGGCGTCGAGCGCAACGACCATGCCGGCCAGAGCCAACATCGCCGTCACCGCAATGGCGATACCGAGCAGACCGGCGATGAGGTAGGTGATGATAATGGCCGCGCAAATCAGAAGCGCCGGAATGGCCGTCGCCTCCATGGAAATGGCCAATCCCTGGATGATGTTGGTGGCGTGGCCGGTTTTCGACGCGTCGGCGATCACCTTGACGGGACGGAACTGGGAGCCGGTGTAGTATTCAGTGACCCAGATGATCAGACCGGTGAGAACCAGGCCGACAATCCCGCAGAAGAACAGCCCCCAACCATTGAAGGTCACGCCGGCCGCGGTGTAATCGGTCCCAAGGCCGATCACGGCCGCCGTTGTCGGCAGGATGAGTATGGCCGAGATAACGGCGGTCACCACGAACCCTTTGTACAGGGCGCCCATGATGTTGTTGCTGGCGCCGAGACGAACGAAGAACGTTCCCACGACCGAAGCGATAATGCACACACCGCCGATCGCCAACGGATACATCATGAAATCGGCCATGGCATCGGAGCCGGCAAAGAAGATCGAGCCGAGCACCATGGTCGCGACCACCGTAACGCAATAGGTCTCGAACAAGTCAGCGGCCATGCCGGCGCAGTCACCGACGTTGTCGCCAACGTTGTCGGCGATCACCGCGGGGTTACGTGGATCATCCTCGGGGATACCCGCTTCGACCTTACCCACCAAGTCGGCGCCGACGTCAGCGCCCTTGGTGAAGATGCCGCCACCAAGACGGGCAAAGATGGAAATCAAGGATGCACCGAAGCCAAGACCGACCAGGGGATCAATCAAAGCACGGCCTTCGGCGCCCGCCGCCAACAGGATGCCGTAGTAGATGGCGATGGCGAGAAGCGCCAAACCGGCGACAAGCATGCCGGTAACGGCCCCGGCCTTGAACGCCACGCCCAGCCCTTCGCCGAGCCCTTGGCGTGCCGCATCGGCAACCCGCACATTGGCGCGCACCGAAATGTTCATGCCGATATAACCGGCCGCGCCCGAAAGGGTGGCGCCGATCACAAAGCCGATTGCCACGGTAATCCCGAGGAAAATCGCAAGGACCACCGCCACGATGATACCGACGATACCGATCGTCATGTATTGACGGTTAAGGTAGGCCGCGGCCCCTTCCTGGACGGCACCGGAAATTTCTTGCATGCGCGCCGTACCGGCGCTTGCGCCGAGTACGCTACGGCTTGCCCAGATGCCGTACCCCAAGGCCAAAAGGCCGCATAGGATAACAACGATATACATATTGATGCCCCTTTTGATGGCTGCGCACCTATGGAAGTTTGTGGAGACTCTTTCCCCTCCCGTGGAGCGCCTAATCACGTGGAATTCCAGCGAACCTTGGAAAAATGCCAGATAGAAAGCGTTTGCGCAACCGGCGTTTGCTGCAATGCAAGGTGTTTGTTGCATTGCAATATTTGGGCGCTTACCGCGATGCGAAATGAAATCAAACAGCCAGGGCGGAAACGAACCGCTAGAACTGCCGGCGGTCAAAAGTGGCGGTAGCCCTGTCCACCGAGACTGACCTCGCGGCCATCGACGCCGAGGATGCGCACGAGCGGACTCGCGTCCGTCTCAACCGCGTCCACATGTCCGATAGCGGTAACGGCTGTGCCACTTTCTCTCGCTACATCAATCACTTGCTTTGTGATGTTCGATGGCGACGTGAACACGATTTCGTAGTCGTCGCCACCGCTCAGCACCACCGCCCAGTTGGCTGAATCCATGTCCACAGCCGTTTGCGCCGGTATCGACAAAGGAATACGCGCGATGTCGATGGTCGCGGATACGCGCGACGCGGCACAGATGTTGGTGAGGTCGGCGATCAGCCCGTCGGAAATGTCGGCCGCCGCATGGGCTAGGCCAACCAGATGCCGCCCCAAGGCGATACGCGGCTCCGGCCGTTGAAAACGCTTGATCAGCGCTTGTCCCATGTCGTGCGGCAATGTGGTCAAGACACCGCTCAAGACCTTGAGCCCCAGCGCCCCATCGCCGATGGAACCCGAGACCCATATGACGTCATCCGCCACGGCGCCCGATCGTCTGATCTCCCGGCCCAGGGGAACTCTGCCGATCGAGGTGAGAGACACCCATAGGGGACCCGGCGTCGCCACCGTATCTCCGCCTATGAGCCGAATCCCCAGTTGCGCCTGCCGCGCATCGAGAGCGGCGGTGAAACGAATCATCCAGCTTTCCCGCTGTGCGCCATCCCAAGCCTTCGGAAACGCCAGGGCCAGCGTATAGAATTCCGGGAGTGCCCCCATGGCGGCGAGATCGGAGACGCCGGCGCCGAGAGCGCGAGTCGCAACGGTTTCCGCGTCTTCGGCGTCCGGAAAATGAACCCCTTCTACCATGGCATCGGTGCTGATGACCTGCCGCCATCCGGCCTCGGGATCGAAGACGGCGGCATCGTCCAGCAATCCGAGGGCACCCCCCTCCGCCGCCGCCAGCGGTGCGAGATAGCGGGCGATGAGCTCGAATTCGCCGGCAGATTTACTGCCCCGACTTGGGGCTGTCACTGTTGGTATCCTTGCCGCGAAAATGCCGCGCCAGACGATCGAGAACCGCGTTCACCATGGCCGGTTCCTTGCCCGCATAGAAGGCGTGGGCGACGTCCACGTATTCGTTGATGGCGACCTTGGTGGGAACGTCCGGGCGATCCGACAGCTCGTAGGCACCGGCGCGGAGGATCGCGCGCAGCAACACCTCGAGTTGCGCGACATCGCGCCCCGAGGGCAAAATGGGAGCGATAACGGCGTCGAGCCGATCGCGCGCGGCATTGACGCCGCGCACCAGTTCCGAAAGGAAGGTCGCGTCCGCCTCCGGCATTTCGCTGCCGTCATCCAACACGCTCCAGCGCTTGGAGATGAACGCCTCGAGTACGGGGTCCGACGGGGCATCGGCGACGTCCATTTCGTACAGCGCCTGCACGCACGCCAATCGCGCGGCGCTTCGTTGGCGCCGATCCGGTTTTGTGCGTGTCGTTGTCATTGCGGCGCGACACCGAGCGCGCGTTTGATGCTGATCATTCTCAAACATGCCTTGGCGGCGTCCGCGCCCTTGTCTTTCTGGTCCGGGGCGGCCCGCGCGCGCGCCTGTGCCATCGTTTCGCAGGTCAAGATCCCGAAACCCAATGCCACCCCCTGCTCCACCGACAGGTCCATGAGGGCGCGGCTGGCTTCGCGACAGATGTGGTCATAGTGGTCGGTCTCGCCACGGATGACGCAGCCAAGGGCAATGACGCCGTCAAATGGGGTTATACGGTCCTGCTCCGCCGCCCGTAGGGCAAAACGGATCGCCGCCGGCACCTCGAAAACACCAGGGACAAACAATCGTTCATGGGTCGAAGTGGCCTGATCCAACACCGCGATGGCGCCATTTGCCAGATCGTCGGCGATGTCCTCGTAGAATCGGGCCTCGACAATGAGGATGTGGGAGCGTTCCGTCATTGCCGTTCGCCCCTCACCGGTATCGGGCGCCGCTCCGAGATCGCGAGTTGATATCCTTCGAGGCCGATGATGGTCCGTTCCGTATTGGACAACAAGATCAAATCCTTAATTCCCAGATCAAGAAGGATTTGGGCACCGACGCCGTAGTCGCGCAGTTGCGGTGCCTTGCTATCGTCACCCGCCGCGCGGGCTTGCACCCGCTCAGAAAGACTCGATTTTTGGGGTTCGCGGATCAGCACGATAACGCCGCGTCCGGCCTCGCCAATCATGCGCATGGCTTGGTGTAGCAACTCTGCGTTGCCGCCTCGATTGTCGCCGAGGACGTCTTCGAGCACGTTCAGCGCGTGCATGCGAACCGGAACCGGGCCATCGGCAGTGACGTCGCCTTTGACCAACGCGATGTGTTCCGCATAGGCGATGCGGTTGACGTAAACATAAGCCTGAAAGGCGCCGCCGAAAATGCTGTCGACGCGGGTTTCGGCGACGCGCTCGACGATGCGGTCATGGCGCAACCGAAAAGCAATGAGGTCGGCGATGGTTCCGATTTTCAACCCATGGTATTGAGCGAAGGCGAGCAAGTCCGGCATCCTCGCCATTGTGCCATCGTCATTCATGATCTCGCAGATGACGCCCGACGGATTGAGGCCAGCCAGTCTGGCAAGATCGACCGCCGCCTCCGTGTGCCCTGCTCTTACCAATGTCCCTCCATCGTTGGCCTCCAGGGGGAATACGTGACCGGGTGACACCAGATCCTCGCGCGCCTTGGTCGGGTCAATGGCGACGGCGATGGTGCGAGCCCGGTCCGACGCCGAAATGCCCGTGGTCACCCCCTCTCTCGCTTCGATCGAAACGGTAAATGCCGTCTGGTGCCGCGATACATTGTGCTGCGCCATCAGGGGCAGGTTCAACTCCTTGACCCGCCCACGGGTGAGCGCGAGACAGATCAATCCCCGCCCGTATTTAGCCATGAAATTGATGGTATCGGGCGTCGCCATTTGCGCCGGAATAACGAGATCGCCTTCGTTCTCCCGATTTTCATCATCGACGAGGACGAACATGCGGCCGTTTCGCGCATCTTCGATGATGTCGTCGATCTTTGCCAACTGAGCGGGACGGGACACAGGATAAGTCCTTCGTGATCAGTCCTTATGGAGAAGGCGCGCAACATATCGCGCGATCATGTCGATTTCCAGATTCACCGAGTCGCCCGCACGCAGGTTCCCGAACGTCGTTACCTCGCAGGTATGGGGGATCAGATTGACCCCGAATGTGTTGCCGGCGATCTCGTTCACCGTGAGGGACACGCCATCGATCGTCACCGACCCCTTGACCGCAATCAAGGGCATGAGGTCCGACGGCGTCTCGAACACGACACGTCTGGAATCGCCAACCGCCGCGGTTGCCATCACCTTGCCGACGCCGTCCACGTGGCCGGACACAAGGTGGCCGCCCAGTTCATCGCCGATGCGCAGCGAGCGCTCCAGGTTGACGTTGGTGCCCACTTCCCATTCGCCGAGGGTCGTTCGCGACAACGTTTCTTTGGACACGGATACGGCGAACCAGTCGGGTCCCGTCCCGATCACCGTCAGGCACACGCCGGAACAAGCAATGGACCCACCGATGGCGACCGTGTCCGTATTGTAGTTCGTGGAGATCGCAAAGCGGGTGTCGCCGGTGCGGCTGACGGCCCGTATCGTCCCCATGTCGGTTATGATGCCTGTAAACATACCCTTCGGCCTATCGTGTCCTGCGATAGGTTTCAAGGGTGTCGTCGCCGAAAGTATAAACACCAGTGCGGACAAAGGTCGGTGCATCCCGCACCTGGGTGATCCCGAACTCGGCCGCGACCGGTCGTGCATCGCCGCCAAAAACCTTCGGCGAGCGAAACCAGGCCACGCGATCGACCAAGTCGGCGGTCAGGAACGACGCCGCCAACACGCCGCCGCCCTCGATCAAGACCCGGGTAAGGCCGCATTCTCCCAACGCTTTCGCCATGGCCGTCGCGTCCATCCGGCCCTTTTCATCGGCCATGACATCGATCACCTCAACCCCCGCCGCCACGAGTTTATCTCGCTTTTCGCTGGACGCATCGCTGCTGGTCAAAATCCAGGTCGGCAGGTCACCGGCTTGTTTCACAAGTTTTGCGCTTTCGGGCAGGCGTAGGCGCCCATCGGCGACAATACGCACCGGCGATCGCTTCCCCAAGCCCGGCAAGCGACACGTCAATTCCGGGTCATCGGCGATCGCGGTGCCGGAACCGACGAGCACGGCGTCGTGTTCCGCCCGCAATCGGTGCGCCATGGCGCGCGCTCTTTCTCCGGTGATCCAACGGCTTTCACCGGTTCGGGTCGCTATCCTGCCATCAAGGGTCGTCGCCGACTTCAATGTGAACAGGGGGCGCTGCTCTCGGCATCGAAGAAAAAAACCCTCATTGAGATCACGGGCCTCGTCCGCCAGCACGCCAATGGAAACCTCGATATGGGCGCGCACCATTCGCTCATTGCCGCGTCCCGACACCCGAGGATCGGGGTCTTCGACGGCGACGACTGCGCGCCGAATGCCGGCCTTGATCAGCGCTTGCGAGCATGGCGGGGTTTCACCGTGGTGATCGCAAGGCTCAAGGGTAACGTAGGCGGTGGCGCCGGCGGCGGCCTCCCGCGCCTGCCGCAAGGCCTCGGTTTCGGCGTGCGGCCGTCCCCCCCGACCGGTCCAGCCGCGACCGAGGACCACGCCATCCCGCACGAGAATGCAGCCGACGGCCGGGTTCGGCCATACATCACCCAGATTCCGGCGTGCCAAAGACAGCGCCGTCATCATCCATCGTTTGTCGGACATCTCTGGGATTTGAACGCGATGCTTGCCTAGCGATCGCCCAGGTGTTCAACGAAGTCCTCGAAGTCTTTCGCCTCCCGGAAATTCCTGTAAACGGAGGCAAAGCGGACATAGGCCACCTGATCGAGCTGCGCCAGTTGCTCCATCGCCATTTCACCGATCACCTTGGACGGTATCTCGGATTCCCCCAAGGTTTCGAGCCGGCGTTGGATGCTGTTGACGATGCGTTCAATGCGGTCCGATTCGACCGGGCGTTTGCGGAGGGCGATCGCCAGGGATCGTTGCAGCTTGTCGCGATCGAACGGCATCTTCTCGCCGGTCTTCTTTATGACCGTCAACTCGCGCAGGTGAACACGTTCGAACGTGGTCCAGCGGGCACCGCACGCCGGGCAGTAGCGCCGACGGCGGATCGCGGCGTGATCTTCCGTCGGTCGCGAGTCCTTAACTTGTGTATCGTCGTGACCGCAAAATGGACAGCGCATGGCGTTGGGTTCCCTCCCCCTTTTTTCGGCGTAAGTTCACGGGCGCGCCCGCGATTTGCTGGTTACATGTTCGGGTACACCGGAAACCGTCGGCACAGGTCGAGGATTTGTTCGCGCGCGGCGTCTTCCGCTGTTTTGTTGTTGTCCGGATTGACAGAGAGACCGTCGAGCACATCGGCCATCAATTCGCCGACACGCCGGAACTCACTGGGTCCGAAACCGCGTGTGGTTCCCGCCGGACTGCCGACGCGAATGCCGGAAGTCACCGCCGGTTTTTCCGGATCGAAAGGAATTCCGTTCTTGTTGCAGGTAATATTGGCGCGCCCGAGGCTTTCCTCAGCGGCCTTGCCGGTCACGCGTTTCGGACGCAGGTCGACCAGCGCCAGATGGGTATCGGTGCCGCCCGACACGATATCCAATCCACGCTCAGCTAGTGCCGAGGCCAGTGCTGCGGCATTCTCCACCACGCTTTGGGCATAGAGGCGGAATTCCGGGCGAAGCGCCTCGCCGAATGCTACCGCCTTGGCCGCGATGACGTGCATGAGCGGCCCGCCCTGAAGCCCCGGGAACACAGCCGAGTTGATCCGTTTGCCAAGCTCGGCATCCTGGCTGAGGATCATGCCCCCACGCGGCCCACGCAGTGTCTTGTGGGTCGTCGTTGTCACGACGTGGGCATGGGGAAACGGGCTGGGATGGACGCCGGCGGCCACGAGGCCCGCGAAGTGCGCCATGTCGACGACAAAATAGGCGCCGACCTGATCGGCGATCTCCCTGAAGCGCGCGAAATCAATGATGCGCGGGTACGCCGAGCCGCCGGCGACAATAACCTTGGGCTTGTGCTGTTGCGCCAGCCGTTCGACCTCGTCGAAGTCTATTCGTGCGTCTTCGCGCCGCACGCCGTACTGAACGGCCTTCAACCATTTCCCGGAGATCGACGGTGGCGCGCCATGGGTCAGATGTCCACCCGCCGCCAGCGACATCCCCATCAATGTATCTTCCGGGTTCATCAACGCCAGATAGACGGCGCCATTGGCCTGCGCCCCCGAATGCGGCTGGACGTTTGCAAACTCGCAATTGAAAAGCTTTTTCGCCCGCTCGATGGCGATTGTTTCCGCGACGTCCACATGCTCACAGCCGCCGTAATAGCGGCGGCCGGGGTAGCCCTCGGCGTATTTGTTGGTCATCACGGAGCCCTGGGCTTCCAGGACCGCCCTCGAAACGACGTTTTCCGAGGCGATGAGTTCGACGTGTTCTTGCAGTCGCTTTAATTCGTCTCGAATTGCCGCATTGACTTCCGGATCGCGCTCGCCGAGCGCGTCGGAATAGAACGAGTCGATTTCATCCGTTCCGGCTGCAAACTTGGTAACTGACATTTGGGATGATCCTTCCTCTTTGGTCACAGAGGCCGAGACAGCTTGTCCACACGTTTGACGTGGCGGCCGCCCTCGAACGATGTTTCCAAGAACACGCGAAGACAATCGCGCGCCACGTCCGCTCCAATCATGCGTCCGCCAAAGCAAATTACGTTCGAATCATTGTGCAGGCGGGCCATTCGAGCCCCGAGGGCGTCATGCACGAGCGCCGCGCGAACTTCCGGAAAACGATTGGCCGCGATGCTGATGCCGATGCCGCTGCCACAAATCAGCACACCGCGGCGCGCCCGTCCACCCCTCAACGCATGGGCGACCGCGTAACCGAAGTCCGGGTAGTCCACCGACTGGTCGCCGTCCGTGCCAAGGTCCAGCACACCATGCCCAAGGGCCTCCAGTTCCTCCTTGAGCACGAGCTTCAACGGAAAGCCGGCATGGTCGCTGGCAATGACGACAGCCTCTTTCGTCTTGTCGTTCGTCACCCCGTTCACCCCAGGTTTTTCCGAATGTCTCGCTTAAGCACTAGATAGCACCCTATACCAACGGTCGGAGATATTGACCTGTTGTGACGCACTGTCGCGGCT
>JAHCKI010000001.1 GCA_026125865.1 Rhodospirillales bacterium | reverse complement strand
AAGGCCGCAGGACCGGCATGTCACCACTGGCGAAGGCCGACAAGATCATCTCGAAGGCGATACGCGATCCCGAAAGGAATTCGTCGCCATTGAATTTGGGATCGGCGGTCTTGATGTTCTTCAGACCCGTCTCCAAAGGTGACAGCTTTTCGTCGGGCGTTGCCTTCGGTGCGGCCTCCGCTTCGCCGGCGCGGCCATTGCGATCCGGCAGGCGCACGACCTTATTGTCGGATCGCTCTTGCTTGTTCGCCGTTTTGAACGGATCCGCTGTTGGCCCTTGATGGCCGTTGCGGCGCCCCAGGACACTGCGAAGACGCAGAATCAAAAAGGCCGCGATCACCGCGAACAAGATGATGTCGATAAATTGGAACTCGCCGCCCATGAGTTTGTATAACTAATATACTTGCATATCGGGTGTAAATGCAGCCAAACCGCACATTGCCGCTTGGCCAGGGATGACAACCGACACGTTAGCGTTTCGTCGAGCAAAGGTCCAGCAAGCTCTGTCACGACGCGCGAAGGCGGTCACCAACGTCAGATAGGCGCAATGAGAGGCGAGCACAACCATGGGCCTAGTTCTTTTATTGTTGTTTGTCGGGATTCCCATCCTAGAGATCGCGCTTCTCATCGAGGCTGGCGATCGTTTCGGGCTTTGGCCCACCGTCGGCACCATTGTATTCACGGCGGTCGTGGGGGCGGCGCTGGTTCGCCGCCAAGGCTTTTCGACCCTGATGCGGGCGCAGCAAAGCCTCAATAGCGGGCAAGTCCCCATGAAGGAAGTGTTCGACGGATTGTGCATCCTCGTCGCCGGCGCGATGCTTCTGACACCGGGGTTCGTTACCGACAGCTTCGGCTTTCTGCTGCTCATTCCGGCGTTCCGCGCGGTTTTGCGACAGGTTGGCGGGCGGTACATGGTAACGGCGGGACGCGTCGATATGTGGGATCAGCAACCGAAACCGGGTCCAACCGATGGCGGCCGCGGCAAGGATCGGACAATCATCGAGGGCGAATACGAAACCATCGACGAAGGCGACAACAACGGACAGGAACCGAAAAGGCCTTCCGATCGGTGAGGATGTGAAAATGCGAGAAAGATGCCAGACTCGAGAAGGGTTGGAAGTCGCGGCAGATAGCCCCATTCTTGTTTTTTTGCGGACCTTCACGTGACGCGGTTGAGCCGACCGGCATTCCGTGTTAGCCACGGCTAAGGTGGGAGCACGATGCGATTGTGTCGACAATGGTCGACGGGTGCGTCGCGATCCCTTCATCCGATACCGAATGATTTCTCCTGGCTGAAAGCGTTCAGCCAAATGGAATTTCCCCCAGAAACAAAGGGTAACAATGATGGCCGACACACCCAAAGGGCAAGGCAACGGTTCGATTTCCGGCGGAGGGGAAAGCGGCAGCAACGAGGTTCCGGCCGAGGAAGCCAAGGCGCCCCTGGTTATCAACAACCAGTTCATCAAAGACCTGTCGTTCGAGGCGCCGTCGGTGCCCGAGATTTTTCAGAAAATGCAGACCGTGTCGCCGAACATCAACGTCAACGTCAACGTTCAGGCCCGGCAATTGGTCGATGATATCTATGAAGTCACCCTCCATACGGAGGCTGAATGCAAGACCGGCGATTCAACGGCGTTTCTCGTGGAACTCGACTATGCCGGCGTCTTCACGGTCAATGTTCCATCCGAACATCTGCGTCCGATTCTGCTGATCGAGTGCCCACGGCTCCTATTCCCGTTCGCACGTCATATCGTCGCGAACGTCACCAGAGACGGGGGATTCCCTCCGGTGCTCCTGGGACCCATTGATTTCGTTTCCATGTATCAGCGGCAATTGCAGGAACAGGCCGAAGCCGCGGCCGCGGCCGCGCAACAGCACGACGACGGTGCTCCCATCGTTTGATCGCTCCGGAAACAAACGGAAAAATGAACAACCCCCCGATGTAGATTGGCGCAATCTACATCGGGGGACGCTGTAAACCCTTGACGTTTAGAAATAACTTTCCTCTAGCAAAGCCCACCGGGACCCGTCACCAGCGAGCGAACCAGCTCCGCTTGGCGGTCGGTTTGCATCTTGCTCAGCACCTTTTTCAGGTGCTTCCTGGTGGTTTCGTACGCGACACCAAGCATTTCGGCGATCTCGTCAAGGCGGTAACCACGGGCCAGGAGAGCGGCGACGCGGGCCTCGGCCGCGGTGAGGCCGTAGAGCTGGCGAAGTCGCGTTTCGTCCACATCAGGGGACCGGTCCGGGTCGCCGAGGAAGACGACGGCGGCCGGTGCATCGAGGCCTTGATCTTGATCACGCGTTGGCCAGATCATCAACGAAAGAGGCCTGAGACTGGCCGACCGAGAGACCGAAAAAGCGACAAGCTCCGGCGGACGGTTGTTGTCGTTGGCGGTGGCGGTATCGGCGACGAGGTCGCGAAAGCGAACACGCCGACCGTCGCGATTGACCTCGAGACCACCGCGTCCGACGGTAAGAACGTCGCGAGCGGCCATGATTTCGCGAGCCACCCGGTTGGCAGCGATGACGACACCGCCAGCGGACAACAGGATCACACCGATCGGCATCACATCAAGGGCGTCGAGGGCGGCCTGACGGATGTTCTGGGTTCGGCGCAGCATCTGACCGGCGCGCAGACCCCGCTGCAGATAGGGCAGCAACCGCTGCAATAACCCGACCGCGTCGTTGTTGAAGGCGCCCTGGGACGCGGGGCGCGCCAACGTCAGATAGAGGACGCGATTGCCCTGGCGCTCCAGCACCCCGAACATTTGGTGGTTGAGGCCTTGGGGCTGCAGCCAGTGGAGAACGAATTCGCTGGTCAAAATGGATTCATCGTCAACGAGGTCGGCGTCCGCCCACGCCGTTCCCAGCGTCATGAAGGGATCTTCGCTCTGAAGCCAGGGATTCAGAGTGCAATAGTATTCGCCGTAGGATCGGACCGATTCCACGTCGATGCCGATCGACTGTTCCAGACCGCCGTTTCCGAGGGTGAAGTCGTGCCATGCCAGCGCACAGGCGCTTGCGCCCGTGGCCTCACACAGCTTCATCAGCGCCGTCGGCCAAAACCGGGGGTCCATGCTCGCCCCATAAAAATCGGAAACCAGGTCGACGGCCTGTTCCGGGGAAAGCTCCTTGCCTATCCCGGTTTCCCGCCAATCGACGCCGATGCGCCTTTCGATACCGCTGCGCCGATCCAAGCCCAGGCGGCTGTCGTCGCCCTTGCGGCGGTCCTTGCCTGCTCTCCGTTCATCATAGGAGGCAATGCCCGCGTTTCGATGGGCGAAACCCGTTTGAATCTTATCCGACAGTGTGCGTCGACGTTCGAAGCCGGATCGCCGATCGAATTTGTGACGTCTGTCACTCGTATCTCTGCGATCGCCTCCGGATCGCCGGTCTGTAACCTGCCCCCGCACCGCACGAACTCCCATGGCCGCAAAACCTATACGTGTATGTGATACCGTTATTCGACCGCCTTAGTCAATATGACGTCGGTGACCATCATGCACCCTAGAAGGGGCAATGACAAAGCCTCGAAATCAGAATAACGGCCTCATTTGTACCTTGCCTGCACCCAAATCGGGCACGCAATCACAGAAACCACTAAGCTGATCGAAGATAAATTTTGCCTCCGCCCGCTCTTAATCAAATTAACCATATTTCAATAGAATGAATTCTTTTTTTCGTTCAAGCCTTTGTTCTCAATTAAACTAGCATCGGTCTCGGTGTGTTTTGGTTCTGCATTTAGAGCAGATCGAAAGTAGGGTGATGCGGTCCGTGGTTCGCAAGCCGTGCTGGTTAGAGGCCGTTTTTATGCCATCTAGACATTGAGGCCGGCGCTTTCAAATTCTTGTTGGTGTGAGTGCCATGCTCAGGAATCCCCTCATTTTATCTTTTGTTATGATTCAATGGCTTGCTAATCTGTGGTCCAGGCTGCGGCGAGGGATTGTCGCTGGCAGGACCGCAGCGTTTTTGAGGGAAGCGGAGGCAAGTCTTGAGCAGGGTGGAGCGTGCAGGGTTTCGACTGGCCGATGTGCGGCGGTTTCTTGATGGCGCTTTTGCGGGGCATGTTCATGCGAAACGGATTGCGTCTCTTGCCAACGGAACGCTGGGGGTGATGACCGGGGCGTCGCTGGCGGTTGCGACGATCGGCCACGCCTTGGCGCAGGCGCGGGGGTTGCTGACCAAGCATGCGGTGAAGCAGGTGGACCGGCTGTTGAGCAACGCCGGCGTGTCGCCGTGGGCGATGTTCGCGCAATGGATACCGGAGGCGGTGGGCGGGCGCAAAGAGATCGTCGTGGTCATGGACTGGACCGACTTCGACGCCGACGGGCAGGCGACGCTGGCGTTCAATCTGGTGACCCGGCACGGGCGGGCGACGCCGCTGATGTGGCTGACGATGTTGAAGGACGAACTGACGGGTCAGCGCAACGACATCGAGGACGCATGTCTCGCCCGTCTGGCCGAACTGGTGCCGCCGGGAACCAAGGTGACGATCCTCGCCGACCGCGGTTTCGGAGACCATAAGTTATTCCGATATCTGACGAAATTGGGTTTCGACTATGCCATCCGCTTCCGCGGCGACATCCGCGTCACCGCCGCGGACGGGGAAAGCCGCCCGGCGGCCGCGTGGGTCGGCAAGGGCGGCCGGGCGCGCAAACTCACCGGGGCGTCGGTCACCGGCGAGGCGCAAGCGGTCGGCGCCGTCGTCTGCGTCCACGCCAAGAACATGAAAGAACCCTGGTGTCTCGTCGCCAGCAACGCCGACGCAACCGCCAGAGAAATCGTCAACCTCTACGCCAAACGCTGGACCATTGAACCCAGCTTCCGCGACACCAAAGATCTGCGCTTCGGCATGGGCCTCGGCGCCGTGCGCATCGGCGATCCCCAACGCCGCGACCGCCTGCTGCTCCTTAACGCCTTCGCCGTGCTTCTCCTCACCATGCTCGGCGAGGCCGGCGAGGCGCTGGGCATGGATCGCCACCTCAAGGTCAACACCGCCAAGCGCAGGACCCATTCCCTGTTCCGCCAGGGCTGTATGCTCTACGACCTCAGGGACTGTAAGGCAATAAGTGCGCGATCTTATGGTGGTTTGGGCGAGATGGTGTAGTTCCAGTCACCGTGGAATTCGGCGCGGGTCAGATTGAGGTCGGCCATTTCAGCATCGGAGACGGCGATGCCGCTGGGATAGGAAGCCGTATCGAGTTCGCAGTGGACGGTGAGGCCGGTCTTGGTGGTGGTGGCGGCGATGAGCTGGACGATGACCTGGTAGCTGACGAGCGGCGTGGCGCGCCAGTTCTGGGTAATGAAGGAGAACAAGCGGTGCTCGATCTTGTTCCACTTGCTGGTCCCTGGCGGCAAGTGGCTGACGACGATGTCGAGGCCGATCTCATTGGCGAGCTTTTGCAACTCACGCTTCCACAGCCGGACCCGCGAGCCGTTGCTGCCGCCGCCGTCGGCGGTGATGTGCAGCCGGGTGGCGTGCGGATAGCGCGCCCGGCCGAGCGATTGCCACCAGCGGCGGATGCTGGACACCGCAAAGGCGGCGGTGTCGTGGTCAATGCCGACGCTCACCCAACCGGCGTTGGCGGCGATGTCGTAGACGCCATAGGGAACCGCCCGGCCCAGCTCCTTGATCATGAAATCATGGACCCGCACCGCCTCCGGATCACCGTGCCGACGGTATTCGCGGCCGCCATTCTTGAAGTCGCCGACCAGCTCCTTCTTCTTGGTGTCGACCGAGATCACCGGCTGGTTCTCGGCCAACGCCTCGCCCACCTTGGCATTGATATAGGCAAACTGGGCATCCCGATCAGGATGACTGTCGCCTTCCGTGACCTTGCGGTTGCCTTGCAGGCTGAAGCCCAGACCCTTGAGCAGCTCCCCCACCAGGGTATGGCTCACCCGGTGACCCTGAGCCTGCAGCGCCGCCGCCAGCCGGCGTACGCTCTTGCAGGTCCAGCGCAGCGGCGACTGCGGGTCGCCGCGCGACGTCGGTTCGACCAGAGCCTCAAGATCCGAAAGCAGCGTGGCGTCCTTGGCAACCGTTGTCTTGCGTCCGCCACCCGGACGTCGAACCCGGCAAGCCACGCTGCCGGCACCGCGCCCCAGCTCCTTGATACCCCGGCCAACCGTGCTCGGCGCCACCCCGGTCGCCCGCGTGACCGCCGCTATCCCGCCATAGCCCGCCGCCACTGCCTCCGAGGCCGCAACCAGACGCCGGCCGCGCTCATCAAGAAACGGCGCAACCGCCTCATACCGCTGCCGTATGGCTTCCACATCGATCATCACCACAAAATATGGTATTTCGCCGCCACCGGGAATCCACTTTCACCAAAAAAACAAACCCGATTCGATTATTTCCTGACAAGCCCTCATCCCCACAATGCCCGAAGGCCGCCTCAGGCCGCTCATGGAAAAATTCTCAGACAGCCACTGCGAAACAAACCCGTCACCACCATGATGGCAGCACAGGCGTAAATGAGGGGATGAGTGAGAGTGCCATGTTCACTCCGTGGTTACCCGTTTCTCGTATTCTGCCTGTCTCGTCTTGGAGAGACGTGCTGCTTGTCTCGTCTTGATAAGACGGCGACACCCTTTGATGGGGTGTGCGTCATGATCTATGAACGAAAAACGGGCAATTCTATGAATGTGTCATGAATTCGCGAGGATTCCCTTGACGCTGATAGGCGGGCAACCAACAATTTCTTAGTCGATCGGTCGCCACGGTTTGAGGGCCGTACCGTGGCGGCACGAAACGACAGCCGCTTTGAAAGCCAAATTTTTAACTGCGATTTATTTTGATCGAAGCCGATCAAAGAAAGCCATAGGAGTAGATTTTAAAATGAGCGATGGGGATTTGGAGCCGCAGGAGAAGGCGGCGAACACGGTGCCGGACCGGAAGCGATGCCTCCTTTGCGGTCGCGAGGAAGGGGAACCTTGCGAACAGCGCCTGCGAACCTACGACCACTATCCTTGCCCCATGGTTCCCTGGAAATCATGAGCGCCTGAAACGCCCACAGCATCCCGGAACAGCCGCACCATGCAGCGGCCGACATGCGCGAAATGGACGGTACTCGACATGAACAAAAGGTAATGGGGCCGTAAGGCGGACGTAAGGTGAGGTGCGCCAGTCTCCTCTGACAGGGTGTTCGTTCTTGCTCAGAGGGAGATGCTTCGTGACCGCACCACTCGTGTCCTATTACCGGCCCCTCAAACGTCAACGCCAAGCCTTGGCAGCGGTGTTGCTGGTCGGGTCCGTCATCGTCGCGCCTTTGGCGGCGCCGAAAGCCGCCGCACGATCGGGACCGGAAGGCTTTGCCGACCTGATTGAGGAAGCGAGCCCGGCAGTCGTGCAAATCACCGCAACCGGCAGTGCGCCGATGCGTCATTCCATGGAAGGGTCGTCAACGCCTTTGCCGGACCAGTTCGGGGAGGGGCCGTTCAAGGAGTTCTTCGAACGGTTCTTCCACGATCGCGCGCCAAATGGACCCCATGGAAAAACCGATCCAATGCCGCCGGCCAAGGCGGCCGGATCCGGATTCATCATCGATCAGGCCGGCATCGTCGTCACCAATAACCATGTGATTCGCGGAGCGGACGACATCCAGATTACGTTGAAGGACGGCCGATCCGTCGCCGCTAAGATCATCGGGACCGACGAGAAAACGGACCTCGCCGTCCTCAAGGTTGAGAGCGATGGACCGCTGCCGGTGGTGCGCTGGGGCAATTCCGACGACACCAGGGTCGGGGACTGGGTGGTCGCCGTCGGCAATCCCTACGGCCTTGAGGGTACCGTGACCGCCGGCATCGTCTCCGCCCGTGGCCGTGATCTTGGTTCAGGACCCTACGATGACTTCATCCAGATTGACGCGCCGATCAATCGCGGCAACTCCGGCGGACCGTTGTTCGACGGTAGCGGCGAGGTGATCGGCGTCAATACCGCCATCTTCAGTCCCAATGGCGGCAATGTCGGGATTGGTTTCGCCATCCCCTCCAACATCGCCGCGCAGGTGGTGGCCGAGCTGAGGGAAAAGGGCGTGGTCGAACGCGGTTTTCTCGGGGTCATGATTCAACCGGTCACTCCGGAGATCGCCGAAACACTCGGTCTCGGCGAGGCCCGCGGTGCTCTCGTCGCCCAGGTCACCGACCAAAGCGCGGCGGCCCGGGCCGGCATTGAGCGCGGCGACATCGTCTTGCGGTTTGCGGGTCAGGATATCCAGGAACCGCGCGATTTGAGCCGCAGTGTCGCAAGTGCCGACGTGGGTGAAAGAAAGGACATCGACCTCTGGCGCGGCGGCAAACAAATGACGCTGTCGGTCGAACTGGGTCGACTCCCGAACGAAACCGCCGCCGCACAGACGGACGAGGCCGGTGGTCGGCAACTGGCTGAGCTGGGCATAACGGTTGCGCCGCTGGACGACAACACGCGGTCGCGGTTCGACATCGAAGACGGCGCCAATGGCGTGGTCATTGTCGGTGTCGACGAAGCGACGGACGCCGCGCGCAAAGGTCTTCGTCCCGGCGACGTGATCGCAGTCGCCAACCAACGCCCCGTTTCGACACCAGCCGACCTCCTCGACATCGTCGATCAAGCGAAAACCACCGAACGCAGGGCCGTCCTTCTTCTCATCGAACGAACCGGCAAATCCCGTTTTGTCGCCGTTCGGCTGGCGGATGTTTAGCCCCTCCACATCCAGCCGCCCCATAGCGGTTGAGAAATGGACGTCCACATCGCCCCGTTCCCGTTACCCCCCGCGGGAACGGGGCATTTTTCCTCCCTTCCGTGGGAGCAACGGTTGTTTATATTCTTGCGTCATGCGTGTCCTAGTCATTGAAGACGATCGCCAAACCGCCGACTACCTCCGTAAGGGTCTGACGGAGACCGGCCACATCGTGGATCTTGCGTTGGATGGGCGCGAGGGTCTGGACATGGCCCTGGCGAGCGAACACGATGTGCTCATCGTTGATCGCATGCTGCCGAGCCTGGATGGCTTGGCCTTGATCCAATCCTTGCGCGGTTGCCACGTGGGCACGCCGGTATTGATTCTGAGCGCGCTCGGCAAGGTGGACGACAGAGTGCGCGGCCTGAAAGCCGGCGGCGATGATTACCTCGTCAAGCCCTTCGCCTTCTCTGAGCTCTTGGCGCGAATCGAGGCCCTGGCGCGTCGGTCGGGTACCGAGGAAAAAGTCTCCACGCAGTTATCCGTGGCCGATCTGGAAATGGATTTGCTTGCCCGCACCGTGACGCGCGGCGGCAAGCCGATCGACCTACAGCCGCGCGAATTCAAGTTGTTGGAATACCTGATGCGGCATGCCGGTCAGGTGGTGACGCGGACGATGCTGTTGGAAGGGGTTTGGGATTACCACTTCGACCCCCAGACCAACGTCATCGATGTTCACATCAGTCGCCTGCGAGCCAAGCTCGACAAGGGCTTCGATGCGCCGTTGCTGCATACGGTTCGCGGCGCCGGATACGCGCTTCGTGCGCCTCGCTAGCCTGATCCGCACATCGGCGTTCCGCATTACGGTCCTTTACACGGGATTGTTCTCCACCTCGGTCACCTTTCTTCTCACCTTTATCTATGGTGCCACCGTCGCCGTCATCGAGCAGCAGACGACGGACACCATCGAGGCCGAAATCCGCGGCTTGGCGGAACAATATTCGGAACTGGGCCTGGGCCGTCTCATTCTGGTCATTCACGAACGGGTGAAGGACAACGACGACAACGTCTATTTGTTGACGGATCCCCTGAAGCGCCCCCTGGCCGGCAACCTGTCAAACTGGCCCGACACGCCGGATGGTCGCGAATGGGTGCAAATCGCCCTGAGAAAGCGAGAGGAAGGCCGTCTCGTCCCCCACGACGTCCTTGCGCGAACCTTCCTTCTGGCCGACGGCCACCGGTTGTTGGTGGGACGCGATACGTACGAAAAGAACAAGTTCCGAGCCATCGTCGTTCGGGCCCTCGGGTGGTCATTGGTCGCCACCATCGCCCTTGGACTGGTCGGTGGTTTCGCCATCAGCCAACGGATGTTGCGGCGGGTGCAACGGGTGGCGACCACGGCGCGGCGGATTGCCGGCGGTGACCTTTCGCGACGCTTGGAAACATCGGGCAGCGGAGACGAGTTCGATCGACTTGCCGATAGCCTGAACGCCATGCTCGGGCGAATCGAGCGTTTGATGACGGGTACGCGCCTCGCCACCGACGCCATGGCACACGACCTGCGCAGTCCCCTTACCCGGCTGAAGAGTCGTATCGAGTTGGCCCTGCACCATCCGCCGGACCGGTCCCAAGACCGGGAAGCCTTGGCGGACATCCTGGTTCAAACCGATCTGGCGCTTTCCGTTTTCGACAACTTGCTCAATATCGCGGTCGCCGAAGCCCGGCATCAATCCGCCGACCTGGGCCCTGGACTTGGCGGAGCTGGCACGCGACGCCGCCGAATTGTATGAACCCGTGGCCGAGGAAGCGGACATCACCCTCGATGTTCAGACGGCGCCGTTCGCTCGCATCCGCGGGCAACGACAGTTGCTCGCCCAGGCGGTCGCCAACCTTCTTGACAATGCCGTCAAGCACACACCGAGGAACGGCGAGATCACGGTCGACGTCCACGTGGATGTGCGTAACGACCATGCCGTCGTTCTTGTGGTCGCCGATACCGGACCCGGTATCCCCGAGACGGAACGCAAGCGGGCCCTTGAGCGATTCGTGCGACTGGAATCGGCGCGAACGAAACCGGGAGCCGGTTTAGGCTTGAGCCTGGTTGCCGCCGTATCCAGGCTCCACGACGCCACCATCGACCTTGGCGACAACCACCCCGGCCTCCGCGTCACCCTCACATTTCCCGGTGGCTGATCGAAAACGGGATAAGATCCCGTGTGTCGTGGAATGGGCTGCAACCTACCAGTTCTGGTAGTTGTAGAGGATCGCTCAATCTTGCACCATTCGCCTCGCATCCAGGTGCATTCCGTTGCACAAATTCGGCCCTCCCGATTGCCTGACTCTCCCCCCTCGAGGCACACTACGGGAGGGCCCTTCTTTTCGTGAAAAGTGCTGTCAGGGATCGCACGGGGATATTACTTCCCATTCCAAATGTAGACGCGGTTGCGGCCGCTTCGTTTGGCGGCGTATAGCGCCTGATCGGCGTATTCGACGGCGCATTCGGCGCCGTGGTCGCCGGCTAGCGAGGCGATACCCACGGACACGGTCAACGAAATTTCGCCGTGCTTGTCGAGTGTGATCGCGGTAGCGGCGATGGAATGGCGGAGGCGCTCGAGAATCGCCCAGGCACCGTCCACGTCCGCGTTCGGCAGACAAAGAACAAATTCGTCACCACCGAAGCGAAAAACGGCATCGTAGGGTCGGGTACCGGCGGCGAGCATAACCGCGACACGTTCCAGGACTTGGTCGCCGGCGACATGCCCATAGTGGTCGTTGATGGGCTTGAAGGCGTCCAGATCCACCATGGCGACGCAGCAGGGCTGGTCGCCGCGCGAGTGGCGTTCCGCCTCGATCCGAATGCGCTTCCACATGGCTTGCCGGTTACCCAGCCCCGTCAGGGGGTCGACGTTGGCGACGAGATTCCAGGCATCGTTCTGAACCTGACGGAGGTTGCCGGACATCTCCAGCACGGCATCCATGAGCCGCGTGTACTGTTCGAACGGCAGTTCGCCGCTGGTGCGCGATGTGTGTGCGATCGCCTCGGCCTGGTCAAGCAGGCTCTGATGGTCGCTGATGATCCGAACGAACAAGGGATTTCCGTGCAGATACGGGTCCGTTCGCGCGGCTGACCAAATATCCTCCACGGTGTCCCTTTCGCCTGTGTTCTCCGGGGGCTCCCCTTCCTTGCCGGACAGCAGCCGAAGATGAAAGTGCTTCAGCCATTCCGAGTGGAGGGCGGCGAGGCGGTCGAGCACATGCAAGGCGTGCAGAATGATCGCTGGCTGTTCCGTCTTTTTGGCGATCGCGAATTCACTACCGAATTCGTTGATCGGCGGTGCCGATGGAGGTTCCTCGTTGGTTTCGGAAGCGCCGGATTTTGAAGGCCGCCCGAGTCGTTTGTCAGGTTTTCGGGGCATCGTACAATTGTAAACCGTTCTGTGAGGCAGCCGTCCCGCGCCGCCATTCTGAAAAACCAATACTTCATACCTCGACAGGGTACAAATATACTCAGTAATGGGGTAGTACGCTTATGGGATATATCGGATACCCATTTTGGTATCCCGCAAAAGTGGCACTGCTCACAAGCGTGGATTGTACACAAGCCTTGATTGTTCGCCTTTTTGGTTATTTTCCCGATTTCGTCGCCGAAGCGGCTTCACATTTACACTTAAGAGCCGTTCATTTGCAAAAATGTCGCTGAATAGGTTGCGCTCAGTGCCGCATCCAAAACACCCATGTCCGCTTCTACGCCCAAGTCCCGTAAAGACGTGACGCCATGGCCGGTGATGCCGCAGGGCACGATGCCTTGAAAGTGGGCGAGATCGGGCGACACGTTGATGGCCATGCCATGGTAGGTAACCCAACGGCGAACGCGGACGCCGATGGCCGCGATCTTTTCCTCGCGGCCGTCATCGCGGACGACCCAGATGCCGATGCGGTCACGGCGCCGTTCGCCGTGAACGCCCAGGCGGGATAGGGCATCGATGATCCACTGTTCGAGCCTGCAAACATGGGCGCGAACGTCCTGACCACGCCGGCGCAGATCCAGCATGACGTAGACCACCCGTTGTCCCGGGCCATGGTAGGTGAAGCGGCCGCCGCGCCCGGTGCGATGGACAGGGATTCCCCCTTGATTCAGAAGCTCCTCCGGCCGGGCGCTGGTTCCCGCGGTGTAGACTGGTGGATGTTCCAGGAACCATACCGCCTCCCGCGCGGCACCTTGGCGGATCGCTTCGACCCGCGCCTCCATAGCCGCCACCGCTGCCGGATAGTCGACAAAAGAGCTGCCGCGCATCCAATCCACGCCATGGGCAACCTCAAGGGTTCGAAAAAGTTCGGGATCGTGCGTATTCGCGTCCGCTTGCGGCGGTTTTCGCAACATTGTGGGTTCGATGCTCCCGAGCCAGTTCTTGATCAGGTTGCCGGGATCTGGTATTCGCCCTTCATCAAACGGCAAGCATTGACCTTGCCGCAAGGTTTATCGCGGTCGTGGCGGAATTGGTAGACGCGCAGCGTTGAGGGCGCTGTGGGGGAGACCCCGTGGAAGTTCGAGTCTTCTCGACCGCACCATTTTAACGGTCCGAATTTGGTTCGGAACGTTGGCTTTGAGCAAGCCGGATCAAGCTCAAATATCGAAAACGAAGCATCTCGACTTCGTACGTTGGTCGTCACACCGCATCGGCATCGGCGACGACGTAGGCACCGACGCGATCAAGTGCATAGGCGTGGCCAGCGTACGGGCGTGGACCGAACGGATCAGATCGAAAGGCTGCCGTTGTGACCGACTCCGAGCGCCAGACGGACGAAGAGCAGGCCCAGGCCGAAGCCCGGGACAGCGGTTTCGAACTCGATTCCACCCTGATCGAAGCGGTCGAGGAGGCGCTGGAGCGTAAGGACGCGGAGCAGCTTCGCGAACTGATCGCGGACGTCCACGACGCCGATGTTGCCGACCTTGTCCAGAGCCTCGATGGCGATCAGCGCCGCGCGTTCGTCACGACGATACGCGACGACTTCCATCCGCAAGTCCTCGCGGAATTGGACGAAAACGTCCGTGACGACGTTATCGAAGTCCTGGGTCTCCAAGAAACCGCCGCCGCAATCTCCGAATTGGAAACGGACGACGCCGTCCTTGTTCTGTCCGAACTGGACGAGGACGAACAGCGCAGAGTCCTGGAAGAGATCCCGCCGGAGGATCGGGCCCTCATCGAAGAAGGGCTCGCCTACCAGGAAGACAGCGCCGGCCGTCTCATGCGCCGCGAACTGGTGGCCGTGCCGACGTTCTGGTCGGTGGGAGAAATCATCGATTACCTACGCCAAGCGGCGGACCAGGACGAAGACATTCTGCCCCACGATTTCCACGACATTTTCGTTGTCGATCCGGGCCATCGACCGGTGGGTGCAGTCACCCTCAGCCGTTTGTTGCGGACGCGGCGTCCGGTGCTCGTCACCGAAATCATGCAAAGCGAAATCAAGGTAATCCACACGAATACGGACCAGGAGGATGTCGCCTTCCTGTTCCGGCAACGGGACCTTACGTCGGCGCCGGTCGTCGACGACGGCGGACGGCTCGTCGGTGTGATCACCATCGATGACGTCGTCGACGTGATCGATGAAGAACACGAAGACGACATCATGCGACTGGGCGGCGTCGCCCAGGACGACCTCTACAGCGCGACCATCGAAACCGCGCGATCCCGTTTCACATGGCTGCTCGTCAATCTCGGCACGGCGGTTCTGGCGTCCTTCGTTATCGGGATGTTCGAGAGCGCGATCGAGAAGATCGTCGCCCTTGCCGTCCTCATGCCGATCGTCGCCTCGATGGGCGGCAACGCGGGAACGCAAACCCTGACGGTCGCCGTGCGCGCCTTGGCGACCAAGGAGCTAACCCCCGCCAACGCGGCGCGGGTTATCTCGAAGGAATTGCTGGTCGGCATCGTCAACGGTTGCCTGTTCGCTGTCACCACGGCGGTTGTCGCCTGGATATGGTTCGAAAACTTGGGAATCGTTGTCGTCATCGCCTTGGCCATGATCGTGAATTTGGTAATCGCCGCCTTGTCCGGCGCGACCATACCGTTGTTGCTCGAACGGTTCGGTATCGATCCAGCGGTGGCGTCGAGCGTGTTTCTGACGACCGTCACCGATGTGGTCGGCTTTTTCGCCTTCCTGGGGCTGGCCTCCCTGCTCCTTCTGTAAACACGCGGCAACCGACGGCGAAAGACACTTTACCTTTACGTAAACGGCAATTACCCTGTCGCCATGACGCGAACCTATGGCATTACCGAATTGGCGAACGAGTTCGGTATCACGACTCGGACGATCCGCTTTTACGAAGATCGCGGTCTCATCAAACCGCTACGCGAAGGCAATCGACGCATCTACCGCACCCGGGATCGGGTTAGGCTGAAGCTCATCATGCGGGGCAAACGGCTCGGTTTTTCCATCGAGGAAATCAGCGAGATGATCAACCTCTACGACGTTGATCGATCCGAAGTCACGCAGCTTCGCCTGGTCCTGGACAAGATCGAACAGCGAAGCGCTGCGCTCAAGCAGCACAGTCAGGATATCGAAGTCACATTGCGCGAATTGGCGGCCCTGGAAGCACGATGCTCTGAACTCCTTCAAGACCGAGAACGATCGACGGCCTCCCCGGTGTGCGCCGGCATCTGACGACAGGTCGGGCTTGCATTGCAAAGCCCCGCCAACAGCATACACACTAAAGTAAAGTCTTTCCAAAAAATGAAGTAACCTGTTTCTAAAAGACGTGATTCACTGCGGCAATTGCGATAGGCTGATCTGCAAATGCGATACACTAACCTTTTGTATGAAGAACCGCCTGTCACGCTCGCTGACAGGATGAGATTTCGGTTCGCGCGGTGGATCAAAGTCAAACCCCATACGCTGGTCAACCGGCGCCCGATCGTCACCTTTACATTCGACGATTTCCCGCGCTCCGCCGCGCGCACTGGTTTTGATATTCTGGAGAAATACAGTGTGCGCGGAACCTACTACGTCTGCGCCGGCCTCCAAGGTACTCGCAATGAGATCGAAGAATACGCATCCGCGGAGGATATTATCGACGTGGTGACCCGCGGCCATGAACTTGCCTGTCACACCTTCAGTCATCTCGATGGCTTGCGCGCTTCACCCGGCGATCTCGCTCGTGATATCGATCGCAATTCCCGCGAGGTCGCGGCGCTGTTGAATGGCTACAAGTACGAGAATTTCGCCTATCCCTATGGGCGTATTTGCCACGGCCTTCAGGTCGAAATCGCAAAGCGTTTCACATCAGGGCGCGGTGTGTTTCGGGGAATAAACCAGGGAACGATCGATCTCGCCAATCTATCAGCGGAACTTCTTTACCATCCCGTCGAACAGCAAGCGACCGCCCATCGCCTTATCGAGGAGAATGCCCGCGTTGGAGGCTGGCTCATTTTTGTCACTCATGACATCGGCGCAACGCCTTCCCCCTATGGCTGCACGGAACCTCAGCTCAATGACGCCTTGCGGGCAGCTACGGAGTCCGGCGCCGAAATCCTGACGGTGCGCGAGGCCCTGAAAAAGATCGGCGCCACGCCAAGTCACTGAAAGGCTTTCGCGGCGCAGGCGAGACCTCCGCCGCGGATTCTGCTATGATCCCTGTCAACTCCCGACCCGATAACCCAAGGACAATACAAACGCGCGAAACAAGAGGAGAGGCGACGGCATGCGATGGCGAATGGGGCGACGCAGCAGCAACATTGAAGACAGGCGCGGCGGCACCTTCGGGGGCGGCGGTTTTCGCACGGGTCGCGGCATTTCCTTCCCCGGGGGCATGCGGGTCGGCCGCCGCGGCGGTATAGGCGGCATCGGCGCCATCATCGTCGTGCTCATCGGACTATTCTTCGGCTTCGACCCGAGCATGTTTCTCGGCGGCATGTCCACCTCCGTCCAACCATCCGCCGTCAGCCCACCAAGGCCACAATCCGCGGGTGAAGAGCAGCTCAAGGATTTTGTATCGGTGGTGCTCGCCGACACCGAAGACACCTGGAACCAGGTTTTTCTCGACGCCGGCAACCGCTATGAGGAGCCGAACCTGGTGCTGTTCACCGATGCGGTCAATTCGGCGTGCGGTTTCGCGGAGGCGGCGACCGGGCCGTTCTACTGCCCGGGGGATCGCAAGATCTATCTCGATCTCGGCTTTTTCGGCGACCTGAGCAACCGCTTCGGCGCGCCCGGCGATTTTGCCCAGGCTTACGTTATCGCCCACGAAGTGGGTCATCACATTCAGACCGTGCTCGGCATCAGTCGCAAGGTTCAAGCGGCGCAACAGCAATCGAACAAACAAGAGGCCAACGCCTTATCCGTCCGATTGGAACTGCAAGCCGACTGCTTTGCCGGCGTCTGGGCCAACCGCGCCCATCGCGCGCGTAACATCCTGGAGGCGGGTGACATCGAGGAAGGGTTGAACGCGGCAAGCGCCGTCGGTGACGATCGCTTGCAGCGGCGGGCCTCCGGTCGCGTGGTTCCGGACTCGTTCACGCACGGCAGCTCGGCGCAACGGGTAAGCTGGTTTCGACGCGGCCTCGAAAGCGGCGATCCCGGCGTTTGCGACACCTTCAGCGCCGCTCGACCGTGATCCCGCTCTTTCTGAGAAGCCCGGAACGACGATGAAGATTCACGTCATTCGTCCCGAGGAGCTTACCACGGAGCAGATCGGCATTTGGGCCGGATTGCAGGCGCGCAATCCGGCGTTGATGAGCCCCTATTTCTGTCCGGAGTTCACCTTGGCCGTGGGCCGAGTGCGGCGGGACACCTTCGTCGCCATCATCGAGGACGCGGGCGCCATCGCCGGGTTCTTCCCGTTTCAAATGCGCGCGTTCGGTCTCGGCGTTCCCATCGGCGGGCCGCTGTCGGACTACCAAGGTGCGATCGCCGGTCCCGATCAAGCCATCGATACGTTCACGCTGTTGCGGGGCTGCGGGCTCACCAGCTTCAAGTACAGCAACCTTCTGGTGTCGCAAGCGGCGCTGCACGGCCGGGACGAGACCATCGAACCATCCCATGTGATCGATCTGTCGCAAGGCTACGACGCCTACGTAGACGAACGGCGAAAATCCGGATCGCAAGTGTTCACGAAAACTCAGCGCCAGCGCCGCAAACTTGAGCGCGAAATCGGCGAACTAAGGTGGGTGCTGAAAGACACGGATCCTCGAACCCTCGCAGCCGTTATCGATTGGAAACGCCAGCAATATCGACGGACGCGGGCAGTGGACGGGTTCGGTTACGGCTGGACGGAGGCCCTGATCAAGGACCTGCACCGGATGGACGAACCCCAGTTCGGCGGCGTGCTGTCGTCCTTGTGGATTGGCGATCGGCTGATCGCCGGACACATGGGCATGCGCTCGCGGACCGTGTGGCACCACTGGTACCCCATTTATGATCCTGAGCTCGGTAAGTACTCACCGGGTCAAATTCTGCTCCTGAAGATGATCGAATCATGCACCGACTTGGGCGTGAACACCATTGATCTCGGCAAGGGAAACTATGAGTTCAAGCTGCGGCTGGCGAATCGGGCGACCGACGTCGCCGATGGCTATGTGGGTAGCCCCCTGTCGTTACCAACGCTGGCGCGACGGGCGCGTTTCAGTATCGAGCGCATGTTCGAGCGACTGCCGCTTGGGCCCGCATCTCATTGGCCGGGAAAGGCGTTCCGCCGCATCGAAGGCCACCTCAGCTATCGATAGAGAGGCCCTTCAGCCAAGGACCTGGGCGAAGACGATTCCGACGAACAGAATGAGTGCCAGGTCGCGATTGGATTTGAACACCTTGAGGCAATCCTTCGGGTCGTCGAGATCGACGAACAGGACTTGCCAAGTAAAGTGGATCGACACCAACACGATCGCGACCAAGTAGGAAAGCCCAAGCCCGGATGCATGGCCGGCGATCAGGAACAACGCGACGGCCATGGCATAGAAACCCGAAACAATCGGTTTGGTCTGTTCTCCCAGCCGAAGGGCCGTCGATCTGACGCCTACTAAGACGTCATCCTCCTTGTCCTGGTGGGCGTAAATGGTGTCATAACCCAGCGTCCAAAAAAGTCCGCCCACATAAAGCGCGATTGCCGGTGCTTCCAGGTCGCCGCGGACCGTTGCCCATCCCAGCAAGGCGCCCCAGTTGAACGTAAGTCCCAAGCAGGCCTGCGGCCAGTAGGTGATGCGCTTCATGAATGGATAGACAGCGACCAATGCCAGTGAGGCCACACCCAGCACGATCGCAAAAGCATTGAACTGCAACAGGATCACGAGGCCCACGAGGCATAGAGTGCCCATGAACACGAAGGCTTGAAGGACACTGACCTCGCCGGCGGGTATGGGGCGGGTCGCGGTGCGGGCGACCTTGGCGTCGAAGTGACGGTCGGCAATGTCGTTCAGCGTGCATCCGGCGCCGCGCATGACCAGGGCGCCGATGGCGAAGAGCAATAGCAACCACGGGTCCGGCCAGCTGTCGGAAGCCAGCGCGATGCTCCACCACCCGGGCAAAAGAAGCAACCAGGTGCCGATGGGCCGATCCACCCGCGCCAATCGCAAATAGGGGCGCAAGGCTGCCGGCGCGGCGCGCAAAATGATGCTGTCGCCACGAATATCGGTTTTAGTGCCGTACGAATGGTCGATCACTTCACGATACTTTGAACTGTTATTCCTGGACGGCGAGAACGCCCTGTGCTGAGACTTAGCCCATGTCAACGTCGTTGCCAAAGACCCGGCTGTATATGACGAAAGAGCTCTCCGCTTCACTGAAAATCGACGCGGTTGGGGCTCCGGCCCACTATCTCGCCGGCGTCCTGCGCCTGACGCGCGGAGATGTCCTCGGCGTGTTCAATGGCCGTGACGGAGAATGGCTGGCGCGCATCGATTCCCAGGGCAAGGGGCGGTGCGAATTGACAATCGAACGTCAACTCCGGCCGCAGAGGGATGAGCCTGGCCCGTGGCTTCTGTTCGCGCCGATCAAAAAAACGGGGGTCGATTTCGTCATCGAAAAAGCGACGGAACTGGGGGTGAGCCGCCTATGGCCGGTATTCACCCAACATACCCAGTCGGCGCGCGTCAACCTGGACCGTCTGCGAAGCCGAGCCATTGAGGCCGCCGAGCAATGCCGTCGCCTGACCATACCGGACATCGCGGAGCCCATCGCCCTTGACGCGCTGGAAAGCCATTGGCCTCGGGACAGGCGCCTTATCGTGATGGACGAACGGGGCGAAGGGCGTCCTTTGGCGGAAATCGTTCACCACTTCGATGGCTCGCCGGCCGGCATGCTGGTGGGGCCGGAAGGCGGCTTCGCAACCTCCGAGCTTGACGCCCTCGCTGCTCTGCCCTTTGTTACCCGCGCGTCACTGGGGCCGCGCATCCTTCGGGCGGAAACCGCAGCCATTGCCGCGCTGGTTTGCTGGCAGGCCTTGGCCGGTGACTGGAACCAATCGCTCGCCCAGTAATCCGCCAAACAACAAGCAATCCGCCAAACAGTAGGGACACCCGATGGCCGTCAACGAGAACCACGCAAGCGAACCGCTGACCAACAAGCGTCAATTGGTCGAACACCTGGAAGCCGGCTGCAAGCCGCGGGACCGCTGGCGGATCGGCACGGAACACGAGAAGTTCGCCTATCAATTGGAAGACGGACGGCCGTTGGCATACGAAGGCGAACGCGGCATACGGACCATTCTCGAAGGACTGACCCGCTTCGGATGGACGCCGGTGCTCGAGAACGGGAATCCCATCGCGCTCTCCGACGAAACAGGTTGCAGTATCACCCTGGAACCGGCCGGGCAACTGGAACTGTCCGGCGCGCCGCTCAAGTCCGTCCATCAGACGTGCGGCGAAGTGGATCGCCATCTGGAGCAAGTGAAGACCGTGGCGAAGGAAGCGCAGGTCGGTTTTCTCGGGCTCGGCTATCAGCCCAAGTGGCCGTTGTCGTCATTGCCATGGATGCCGAAGGCCCGCTACGCCATCATGCGTCGATACATGCCGACGAAGGGCGCCCTGGGTCTGCACATGATGCAAGCGACCTGCACGGTGCAGGTCAACCTGGACTTCGCTTCCGAGGCGGACATGGTGCGGATGTTTCGTGTCAGCCTCGCCCTGCAACCGATCGCGACGGCCTTGTTCGCCAATTCGCCGTTTAAGGAAGGGCGGCCAAACGGTTACCTGAGCTACCGCAGCCACATCTGGACGGACACCGATCCCGACCGCACCGGTATGTTGCCATTCGTGTTCGAGGACGGCTTCGGGTTCGAGCGCTACGTGGATTATGCCCTTGATGTGCCCATGTATTTTGTCCACCGTGGCGACCGATACATCGATGTCGCCGGACAATCGTTCCGCGATTTCATGGCCGGGCGCCTCCATGACTTGCCGGGTGAATTGCCGGTGATGGCCGACTTCGAGGATCACCTCACGACCATTTTCACCGAGGTCCGCATGAAGCGCTTTCTCGAAATGCGGGGCACCGACGGCGGTCCCTGGAACAGGCTGTGCGCGTTGCCGGCACTGTGGGTTGGCCTGCTCTATGACGAGACCAGCTGCCAGGCAGCCTGGGACTTGGTTCGCGACTGGACCCCGGAAGAACACGCCAATCTGCGCCGGGACGTGCCCCGCTTGGCTCTCAAGACGGCATTTCGCGAAAAGTCCGTCGCCGACATCGCCCTACGGATGTTGGAGATTGCCCACGACGGTCTCAACAGTCGAAACATCGACGATGGGACCGGCCAGAACGAAACCAAGTTCTTGAACCCGCTGTTTCAAATCGCGGAATCCGGCCTGACACCAGCCGAGGACCTGCTCGCCGCATATAACGGCCGCTGGCATGGCTCGGTCGACCCCGTCTTCCACGAGTACGCGTACTGAGCACGCCTACTCAGCTGCAGCCAGCGCCCGATCGAGATCGTCCTTGATATCTTCGATGTCTTCGAGGCCGACGGAGATCCGGACAAGGCCGTCGGTAATGCCCATGGCGCGCTGTTCCTCCGCCGAGAGACGTTGATGGGTTGTCGTGGCCGGGTGGGTGGCGAGGCTCTTGGCGTCGCCGAGGTTGTTGGAAATATCTATCAATCTCAGTGCGTTGAGAAACCGGAAGGCGGCGGCTTTGCCGCCCGCCAGTTCGAATGAAACGATATTGCCGCCGGCCGTCATCTGCTTCGACGCCAGTTCATGTTGCGGATGGCTGGCGAGCCCCGGATAGAGAACACGTTGGGCTTCGCCGCGATTCGCGAGGAATTCCGCCACGGCAGCGGCGTTCTCGCAGTGACGCGAAACGCGAAGCTCCAATGTCTCCAGGCCCTTCAACAGGAGCCACGCATTGAACGGGCTGATGGCCGGTCCCGTGTGGCGCATGTACGGCACCAGGAGTTCCTCCTCGTATGCGCTATCATTGGTGATGATGGCGCCGCCGAGGCACCGACCTTGTCCGTCGATGTGCTTCGTCGCCGAATACACGACGATGTCGGCGCCCAGCGCCAGCGGCTTCTGCAGAATGGGGCTGGCGAATACGTTGTCGACGACGACCCTGGCTCCGGCCGCGTGCGCCAATTCCGAGACGGCGGCGATGTCGATGATGTCCAGGGTCGGATTGGACGGCGTTTCCATGAAGACGAAGGCGGCGCCGGGGGCCAATGCCCGCCGCCACTGGCCCAGATCGCCGCCGTCGACAAACGCTGTCTCAACGCCGAAGCGGGGAAGAATTTCGGCGACCACGTACTGGCACGACCCGAACAGCGCCCGCGACGCTACCACGCGGTCGCCGGCCTTGATGGCGCAGGCCATGGACGAAAACACCGCCGCCATACCCGTGGCCGTCGCCCGGCAATGGGCCGCGTCTTCGATCGCGGCCAAACGGGTTTCGAACATGGCGATGGTGGGATTGGCGAAGCGCGAATAGACGTAGCGCTCCTTCTCCCCGTTGAATGAGGCCTCCGCTTCCTCGGCGGAGGCGTAGACGTAGCCGGAGGTCAGGAATAGGGCTTCCGAGGTTTCATCAAACGCCGAGCGTTGCGTGCCGCTGCGTATCAGACGTGTCGCCGGTCGCCAGGATGACTTGTGACGAAGATCTCGGGCCATGAGCAAAACTCCCTTGTTGCCATCCGGCCCGACGCATGACCCTCACCGCGAACGGTCGAGGCTCAGGAGTACGCGAACCTTTTAGCGATTTCTTTAACGTGGCTGCAAGCCGGTCGGTCAAATCACCACGCGGCGGCTCGCATACCCCCCAAGCCCTCCCGCCGTCAACTGTTTTGTCGCCAGGGGCCTCTCTGCAGTTCTCGCCGTCAACTCAGAGTTACGTAGCCTGGATTAGCGTAGCGTAATCCGGGGCAACATCTCGGCGTGGCACCGGCGAGTCCCGGATTACGCTACGCTAATCCAGGCTACGGGTGCGGTGTTGGTCCGCAATAACGACGAGAGTAAAGGAGAGTGCTGCGAACCAGAACGGCTCGACTTTGAGGGTGTTCGACGCCATATAGGGGAGGATCTATTCTTCCGTCATTGCCGCCACAATCGCCCAAGGAGTTTGTCTTGACCAACGCCGCCGTCGCAGATGACCTGTTCTTTTCCCGCACGGGCCTTGATCGCGATCGCGTTCAGTCGATCGTGCAAGACGCCCTGCATGGCACCGATGACGGTGAGATGTTTCTGGAATACCGGCAGTCGGAAAGCCTCGTGTTCGACGACGGCCGGCTGAAGACTGCGAGCTTCGACACCGCGCAGGGATTTGGCCTTCGCGCCGTGGTTGGCGAGGCGACGGGATACGCTCATGCCTCGGTGCTCGACGAGGACGCCATGGCGAGAGCGGCGAAAACGGTACAGGCTGTGCGCACCGGCCATGGCAGCGTTTTCGCGGACGCGCCGATCGGGACCAATGCCAAGCTCTACGGCGACGACAACCCGCTGGCGCTGGTGCCGTTCCAAGACAAGGTGGCTCTGCTGGCGGACATCGATGCCTATGCCCGCGGCCGTGACGACAGGGTGTGCCAAGTCTCCGTTTCCATTTCCGGCGAATGGCAGGTGGTGGAAATCGTGCGGCCGGAACAGGCGCCGATCGGCGATATCCGGCCGTTGGTGCGCCTGAATGTGTCTGTGGTGGTGGACCAGGACGGACGGCGGGAAGTGGGAACTCACGGGACCGGTGGCCGCGTTGTCTACACCCGCTATCTGCAACCGGAAACTTGGCGGGAAGCGGTGGATATCGCGTTGCGCCAAGCGCTGGTGAACCTGGAATCGGTGCCGCCGCCTGCCGGCGAGATGACCGTCGTTCTGGGCTCCGGTTGGCCCGGTATCCTATTGCACGAAGCGATCGGTCACGGCCTCGAAGGTGACTTCAACCGCAAGCAGACTTCGGCGTTCGCCGGCCTCATGGGAGAGCAGGTGGCGGCTCCCGGTGTGACGGTCGTCGATGACGGAACCATTCCCGACCGGCGCGGTTCGCTCACCATCGACGATGAGGGCACCCCGACGGAACGCACCGTGCTCATTGAAGACGGCACGCTGGTCGGTTTCATGCAGGATCGGATGAACGCCCGGCTGATGGGCCAGCGCTCAACCGGCAATGGCCGGCGACAGAGCTTCGCCCACCGGCCGATGCCGCGCATGACCAATACCTACATGCTGGCCGGAGACCACGATCCGGCGGAAATCCTCGCCTCGGTGGACAGGGGTCTATACGCGGTCGCGTTCGGCGGCGGCCAAGTCGACATCACCAACGGCAAGTTCGTGTTCTCCTGCACCGAAGCCTACAAGATCGAAAACGGCAAGGTCGGCGCGCCGGTAAAGGGAGCGACGCTTATCGGTAACGGTCCCGACGTGTTGACCAAGGTCTCTATGGTCGGCAACGACCCCGAGTTCGATCCAGGCATCGGCACCTGCGGCAAGGAGGGACAGGGCGTCCCCGTCGGCGTCGGCCAACCGACGCTGCGCGTCGATGCCCTGACCGTCGGCGGTACGGCCGTATAGTCGCGCCGGTCGTGCAGGTCACTCATTCCTGAGCCAACCCTTTTGGCGACGGGGGTTGTGAGCTGTTTGCCGTTCAGCCACGGCGGCGCGGGCGCAGGAACTTGAAGATTTCCATCACGGCGACGAGGGCGACTGAAAGAGCGGCAACCTCGATCCAGCCCTCGAACGAAATCGGCTGGATGTCCAGAACGTCGCGCAAACCCGGCACGAACATCGCGCCGAGGTGGACGCCCTGCGCCGCAACCACCGCCACCATCAGCATCGGGTTCGAGAATACTCGGAGACGAAAAACCGAGCGCCATTCCGAGCGGCAGTTGAACACATGGGCATTTTCGAAACACACCATGAGCAGAAGCAAGGCGTTGCGTGCCCCGAACTCGCTCCAGCCTTGCGACATGCCCCAGCGAAAAAACACGAAGCCGACGACGCCGATGAAGGCGCCCGACAGCAGAACCTGCTCGGTCATGCGACGGTCGAAAATCGGTTGATTGGGGGGGCGCGGCGGCTGATCGAGAATGCCGGGCTCGCCCTTCTCGAACGCCAGCGCCACATGCTGTATGCCGTTGGTCACCAGATTGAGCCACAGCAGTTGGACGGCGAACAGCGGCAGCGGCAGTCCGAACAGGAAGCACAGCATGAACAGCACGATCTCGGCGGCGCCGGTGCTGATCAGCAGGTAGATGACCTTGCGGATGTTGTCGTAGGCAATTCGCCCTTCCTCCACGCCGTTGACGATGGAGGCGAAGTTGTCGTCGGCGAGAATGAGGTCGGAGGCGCCGCGGGCGACGTCCGTTCCGCCTTTTCCCATGGCCACGCCTATGTTGGCGGTGTGCAGCGCCGGCGCGTCGTTGACGCCATCGCCCGTGACGGCGACGAAATGCCCCTGTTTTTGCAGGGATCGCACGATGTCCAGCTTCTGAACCGGTTCGACCCTGGCGAAGACCGAAGCGCCGGCGATGGCCAAGTCCTGTTCGGCGGGATCGGTTTGCAGGTCCTGAAGGGCGACGCCTTCGACCACATGGCTCGGCCCTTCCGCCAGCTGGAGTTGCTTTGCGATGGCCAGCGCCGTAACCGGATGGTCGCCGGTAACCATGCGCACCGCGATACCGGCCCGCCGGCAGCGATCGACCGCATCGGGAACTTCCTCGCGCAAGGGGTCCATGAGACCGGCAAAGCCGAGAAACGTCAGTCCATTTAATCGTCCCTCCGCCGCTTCCGGCGTCATGACGCCGTCCACTTCGCCGACCGCGACGGCGAGAACACGGAGCCCATCCGCCGCCATTTTATCGGCCTCGGCCAACATGACGTCGCGATCGATCCAGTCGCACATGGGCAGAATTTTTTCAGCCGCGCCTTTCACATGCGCCAGGATGCCCTCGCCGTCACGGTTGAAGGTGGCCGCATAGCGGCGCGCCGATTCGTACGGAACGGCGCCGATTTCCGGGAACCGATCGAGGAGCGTCGGCCGGTCCAACGCGTTCTTTCCGGCCAGGGTCAGGAAGGCTACATCGACCGTGTCGCCGAAGTGGTGCAGTTGCCCGTTTTCGAATCGCAGGGTCGCCTCGTTGGCGAGTGCTCCCGCCGTCGCGATCCGCTTGATCGCCGCCGCCGCGTTCTCATCGGGAGCAGAGCCATCGATCTCCATCTCGCCCTCGGGCAGGTAGCCGCGGCCGTGCACAAGCACATTGCCGATTTGCGGAAGCCAAAGCCGGTTGATGGTCAGTTCGTTGCAGGTCAGCGTGCCGGTCTTGTCGCTGGCGATGATGGTGCAGGCGCCAAGCCCCTCGACCGCCGGCAGCCGGCGAACGATGACATTCCTTTTCGCCATGCGCGCCGAAGCGACGGTCAGCGCCACGGTGATCGCCACCGGCAATCCTTCGGGAATGGCCGAGACGGCGAGCGCCACGCAGAGAAAGAAAATCTCCGCAACGGCCATGCCCTTGGCGTAGAGCGCCGCGGCCAACACCGCGACCGCCGCGATCACGACGAAACCCACCACGCGGGTAAAGCGCTCCAACCTGACCACGAAGGGCGTCGGCGCCGTTCGCGTGCCCGCCAGGGCCTGCGCGATCCGACCGACTTCGGTGTGCAAACCGGTCTGCGTGACGACGGCCTCGGCGCGGCCGCTGAGGACCGTGGTGCCCGCATGCAACATGGTGCGGCGGTCGCCGACAACGGTTTGTTCGGCGAGTCGAATTTCAGCGTCCCGGCCGACTGGAACCGATTCACCGGTCAACAGGGATTCATCGACCTTGACGTCATTTTCCTTGAGCAATCGGGCATCGGCGGGAACCAGGGCCCCGGATTCGAGGGCGATGATGTCGCCCGGCACCAAATCGTCGCTGTCGATCGCCTGGTTCACGCCGTCGCGGCGCGCAACGACCTGATGGTGGATCAAGGCCTGTAGCGCTTCGGCGCTTGATTCCGCCTTCCACTCCTGAATTGTGCCGATGACCGCGTTGATTTGGAGAACGGCGAAGACGAAGGCGGCGTCGGTAAACTCGCCGATGATGACCGAGACCACAGCGGCCGCCAGCAACAGGTATATCAGCGGGCTCTTGAACTGAGTGAAATATACGAGAAGCACACCGCGCGGTTTCGGCCTCGGCAGGACATTTCGCCCGAACTCGGCGCGGCGCGCATCCGCTTCCGCCGTCGACAAGCCGTCGGCGCCGGCTTCCAGCAAGGCGAGTGATTCCGCCGCCGACCGGGCGTGCCACAATGTCGAGGCGATCTGCTCCGGATGCATGTGGACAGATTAACGGAATAGGCCCCAGGGCGTCGAGGCGCTCGATCAGTCGGCGATGATCTTGCCGGGATTCATGATTCTCTTCGGATCGAGGGCGCGCTTGACCGCGCGCATGACATCGAGGGCCGGGCCGTGTTCGGCGGCCATGAACGCCAACTTGCCGAGACCGATACCGTGCTCGCCCGAGCATGTCCCCTCCATGTCCAGGGCGCGCCGGACCAGTCGCTCATGCAATCGCCGCGCCTTGCCCATGTCATCGGTTTTGTCGGGATCGGTCAGAATGATCAGATGGAAGTTGCCGACGCCCACATGGCCGACCAGGGGCGCCGTCAAACCGCTTTCTTCGATTTCCCGTTTGGTTTCCATGATGCAGGCGGTCAGGCGGGATATGGGCACGCAGATGTCCGTGGTCCATCCGTCGAAACCTGGTTTCAGGGCCTTGGCGGCGTAGTAGGCGTCGTGCCGCGCCTGCCACAGGCGATTGCGCTCTTCCGGTCGCAGCGCCCAATGGAAATCGCCGCCGCCGTGGTCGGCGCTGATGGCTTTGACGATTTTCGTCTGTTCCTGGACGCTTGCCGTCGTGCCGTTGAATTCGAGGAACAAGGTTGGCCGCGGCGGGTAATCGGTGCCGGAGTAGCGATTGACCGCGTCCATCTGGACTTCGTCCAACAATTCGATGCGGGCGATGGGAACGGCGGATTGGATGGTTGCCACCACGGTGTCGACGGCATCGCCGAGAGCGGTGAACGACACCACCGCCGCCGCGATCGCCTCCGGAACCGGATGTAGTCGCAGTGTCAACTCGGTGATGACGCCGAGCGTGCCTTCCGATCCGATGAGCAAATGGGTGACGTCATAGCCGGTGGAGGATTTGCGCGCGCGCCGTCCGGTATGAATGACGGTTCCGTCCGCCATGACGGCCGTCAACGCCAACACATTGTCGCGCATGGTTCCGTAGCGAACAGCGTTGGTCCCCGAAGCCCGGGTCGCTGCCATGCCGCCGAGGGATGCGTCCGCGCCGGGATCGACGGGAAAAAACAAACCGGTATCGCGGAGGTGTTCGTTCAATCGCTTGCGGGTGACACCGGCTTCAACGACACAATCCATGTCAGCACTATGGACGGCGAGGATGCGATCCATGCGCGAAAGATCGATACACACACCGCCTTCGACGGCCGTGACCTGACCTTCGATCCCGGTTCCCGTTCCGAACGGAATCACCGGCACGCGATGACGAAAACAGGCGGTGACGATCGCCGATACCTCTTCGGTCGTGTTCGGGAACACGACCACGTCGGGCGGGTGCGGCGGATGAAACGATTCGTCGTGTCCGTGGTGTTCGCGCACGGCACTTGCCGTCGACAGCCGCTCTCCGACGATCGCTTTCAACTCGTCGAGGAAATCTGCCCCTATCCGCATGTCCATGGCATCCCCTACCGGCCTATTCGCCTTTGGCTACCTGCAACACCTGGTCGACGTGACCGGTGACCTTGACCTTACGCCATACGCGGCGGATCGTTCCGTCGCCGTCGATGAGGAATGTGGCGCGCTCGATGCCCATGTACTTCCTGCCGTACATGCTCTTTTCGACCCAGACTCCAAAGGCCTCGCACAGCGTTCCGTCCTCATCGGAAATCAGCGGGAAGGTGAGGTCGTGCTTGGCCTTGAATTTGTCATGCTTGGCGGCGCTGTCCTTGGAGACGCCGACCACCATCGTTTGGATGGCGTCGAAGTCGGCGATGGCGTCGCGAAACGCTCGGGCCTCCTTGGTGCATCCCGAAGTGTCGTCTTTCGGGTAGAAGTAGAGGACCACCTGCTTTCCTTTGAAGTCATCCCGCGTAAGCCTGCCACCGCCATCGGTCGGAAGGTCGAACGGGGGGATTTGATCACCGACATCCATGCTCACCATGCTGTCTCCTGTATTCCATGCTCATGTCGCGTAACCGGCATCGGGACGGAGCAGCCCTTGATCAACACGGTTCCGCCACCATGCCACTGTTCGCTCTATGCCGGCCTCCAACGTCGTTCGCGGCTGCCATCCGGTGGCCGCGCGCAAACGCGAAGCGTCGGCCAACAACAGACGGACTTCCGAGTTCTCCGGGCGAAAACGATTCGCCTCAGTTTCGAGCGGCTTGTCGGAACCGGTGATCCTTCGAACCAGGTCGACCACCTCGCCGATGCTGACGGCAACCCCCGTGCCGCTGTTGTAGACACGCCCATAATCAATCGTGTCCGACCCGGCGATCGCCAGGAAGGCCTCCACCGTATCGCCGACGTAATTGAAGTCGCGCTTCGGCGTTACGTCACCGATCCGGATCGCGGCGCAATCGGAATCCAAGGCCTGTCGAATGATGGTCGGGATGACGGCGCGCTCGCTCTGGCGCGGGCCGAATGTATTGAACGGCCGCAGCGTCACGACCGGCAACGCGAACGACCGGGCGTAGGATTCGGCCATAGCGTCGGCGGCGATCTTGCTCGCCGAATAGGGAGACTGCCCCTGCAACGGATGATCTTCGTCGATGGGCGTTCGCAGGGCCGTGCCGTACACCTCACTGGTCGAGGTATGAATCAGCCGTTGGACGCCATGCTTGCGGGCAGCCTCCAAGAGGTTGAGGGTACCGATTACGTTGACGTCGACGTAAGAACAGGCGGCGGCATAGGAGTAGGGAATCCCGATGAGGGCGGCGAGGTGAAACACCAAAGCCTGTCCCTCGACGATATCCATCACCACCTGGGGATCGCGGACGTCACCTCGGACACAGCGGATTTCGCCGCGGGTCTCCTTGGGCAGCGTATCGAGCCATCCCTGACTATCGAAGGCGTTGTAGAGGCTGAGCGCCGTCACCCGCGCTCCCATCGCCACCAGGCGT